>JANOHS010000533.1:0-5574 GCA_031406655.1 Micrococcales bacterium | reverse complement strand
GTGTGGTCCCTGCGCGGTATCGGGCTCCCCGCCGAACGGCTGCCGATGATCCTTGGCTGTGACGGCGCCGGCGTCGACGAGTCCGGCAACGAGGTGATCATCCACGCGGTTCTGCCCTCCGATGGCTGGGTCGGGGACGAGACCCTCGACCCCGCGCGGACCCTGCTGTCCGAGCTGTATGACGGCACGCTCGCCGAGTACGTCGCGTTGCCTTCGCGCAACCTTGTCCCCAAGCCGGTTGGGCTCCCGTTCGAGCACGCGGCTTGCCTGTCCACGGCGTGGCTGACCGCCTACCGGATGTTGTTCGTCAACGCCGGGCTCACACCCGGCGCCACGGTCCTGGTGCAGGGCGCCGGCGGTGGTGTCTCCAGCGCCGCGATCCAGCTGGGCTCAGCGGCCGGCTACCGGGTCTGGACGACGTCGCGCGACGAGGGCAAGCGGTCCAGGGCCCTCGAGATCGGCGCGGACAAAGCGTTCTCACCCGGCGAGCGGGTGCCCGAGCGGGTCGATGCGGTCCTGGAGACGGTCGGTGCGGCGACCTGGTCCCACTCGATCAACTCACTGAAGCCGGGAGGCACCCTCGTCATCTCGGGGGCGACCTCCGGCGACGCGCCGGCCAAGGCTGAGCTGACCAAGATCTTCTTCAGGCAGCTGCGGGTCGTCGGGTCCACGATGGGGACCCGGGTCGAGCTCCAGCGGTTGGCCAACTTCGTTGTCAACCAAGGGATCTCACCGATCATTGACTCGACGATGCCTCTGGCCGACGCGCGTCAGGGATTCGCGAAGATGGCCGCCGGTGACGTGTTCGGCAAGGTTGTCTTCACCTTCTGACCTCACGGACGAACGAGTACCTTGCGGATCCTTCGTGCTGCGTCGGAGAGGATGTCCAGCACCTCTTGGCGTGCCCCTTCATCAGCGCTGACGCGACGGGCCGCATCCCGCACCTCGAAGCGGAACGCGTTGATCGCGGCCTCGATGTCGCGGGCGGTGGCTGATCCCGGCCCGCTGGTGGAACGCGGCCACTGCTGCTCGTATGACGTGCCGGCCGGTGTCGCTGTTGCGCGCGCTTCCTTGGCGGCTTCCTTGAGCTCCGCACGGAGGTTTGCCGAGCTGCCGTGGACCCGCTGGCGGACCTCCTGTGCGAGCTCCCGCACCGAGTGGTCGAGATCCTGTTGGAGGTCGGCGAGGTCGAACTCCCTTGCGGCGACTTCGCTTCGGCCGGCATCGGTGATCTTGTAGGTCGCCTTGCGGCCGTCCTCGGTGCGCTCGACAAGCCCCTCCTCCTCCAGCTTGGCAAGCCGCGGGTACACGGTTCCGGCGCTGGGTGAGTAGAGCCCGTTGAACCGCTCCTCGAGCGACTGGATGATCTCGTAACCGTGGCGAGGGCCCTCGTTCAGCAGTGCGAGCAGGTAGAGCCGCATCTGGCCATGGGCGAAGACAGCCATGGTCAGCCGGCGTTCTCGGTGTTGGGCACGGCGTCCTGAACGTCCGGCACGGCGTCCTGAACGGCGGGCGTCGCGTCCGAGACCTCGTTCGCGCGAAGGACGACGACATTGCCGGACACCGAGTTCGCCTTGATGACCAGGGCTTTGTCTCCATCGGTCAGCTGGCCGCCGCGTTGGAAGGGAGCGTCCCCGTTCATCGACTGTCCATCGATGACGACGTGCCCTGACACCGTGTGCGCGGCCACGTCGTAGCCGCCGCCCCGGGGGATCCGGACCGTCACGTCTCCCGACACGGAGATGGACTGGATCTGCGCCCGGCCGTCGGTCAGGTCGAGGGTGATGTCCCCGGTGACCGTGTTGAGCCTGACCTGGCCAAGGCGGCTGGCCTGGACGGTGAGCGCCCCCGAGATCGAGTTGCCCTTGAAGTCACCAGTGAGGGCGTGACACTCGATGTCGCCGCTGACGGTGTTGGCATCGACGTTGCCGGTGATCTCATCGAGCGTGATGACACCGGAGACAGTGTTGGCCTTTACCGTCGCGCGCACCCCGTTGACCAGAGCCTCCGCGCTGACGGTGCTGGCGTTGATCTCGGTCGTGGCGGGGACCGAGATGCTCACCCTGGCACTGCGCTTGCCCTTGTCCGTGGTCAGGGACGTCAGGCTGTCCCAGAGGTTGCCGTCCTTCTCCTTGACATGGCTGATCTTGAGCGTCCAGCCGTCCCAGCTGATGAGCAGGGGCTTCCCGTCGACCTCGTGGACCTCCAGCCGCGCCGTGGGGGAGTCGTCGTGGGTGACGATGTCCACCCGTCCGGCGACCAGGCCGAGCTTGAGCTTGCGGACGGTCTCGTTCTCATCACCGATGTCCAACACCTTGGGTCCGACGATCTGCCATTCCTGTGCCATCTGGGTTCCTTGCATCTCGGGCGCTGGCGACCACTCGCCATACGCGTTATATCGTGTTCTGCAACTTCACGATATAACGCGTTGCATTGTGAGCGCAAGACCTCGTGACAAGAAGGCGGCCCTGCCCGTTGGCGATGACTGTGAGGTTTCGGTCGCTATAGCAGCCCAACGGGCACAGTCATCGCCAACATCGCCCGGCTGGTCAGCGGCCGAGGTCCAGCCACACGTCCCAGCCGCCGTGCAGCACCATCCAGGCGATCAGCCCGTAGCCGGCCTGCCCGGGGTGAACGCCATCATGGGACGCGCCGAGGTCGGAGTGCCATTGCTCATGACCGATCAACGGCCGGTAGCAGTCCACGTAGGGCACACCGCGACGGGCGCACACGTCCGCCTGCGCCTCGACCACGATCTCGAGCCGCTCATTCAGGTCTGCGTCCAGCGTCGGTGGCGGCCCCACGGCGAACACTGCGACTCCGCTCGCGGCCGCGTCATCGAGGATGTTGGCGAGGTTCAGTCGGACGCGCGCGGTCGTCATACCGGTCACGGCGTCGTTGTGGCCAACCGCCACGACCAGGCGCTTCTCCGAACGGTTCTTCCATCGGGTCGGGCACTCCGTGCGCCAACGGGCGAGCACATCGGCGGAGGAGTCGCCGCGAACCCCCAGCTGGTATGCCGTGATGTCAACGTCCGGGTGAGCGGTGCGCCCCACGACGCGCGGAACCCAGCCGAGGCCCTTGGGGTCGCCGTATCCCGCGACGAAGGCGTCCCCGATGAACACGAGCGCGATGTCTCGCGGACCCTCGCCCACCTGGAAGTGTGCACTCGGGTTGAACTCGGTGGAGACCTCCTGCGCGGAGTCGTCCCCGGAGTGGTCATTGGCATAAAGGTCCACAAAGCTCACGCGGGTTCAGTCCTCATCGTCGTCTAGTCGGGCGAGCCAGGTGGCCAAACGCTCGATGGGGGTCTCGAATTCGGGGTGCTGGTCGACGAAGGTGCGAAGCTGCTCGGCCAGCCACTCGAGGCTGACCTGGTCCTCGCCCCGGCGCGCTGCCAGCTCCTCGATGCCGCGATCCGTGAAGTACACGTCTGTGAGGTTATCGCGAGAGCCCCCTCGAATCGCGCACGACGGGCGTTTGGCCGTGCGCGGACCTCAGCGGCTGAAGGCCTTGGCGATCAGCTCGGCCTGCTGCACCGCGTGCTTCTTGCTCGAACCGGTGGCGGGTGAGGCTGAGGGGGCGCGGGATGCCACCCGCAGAACGCGTGTCTCACCCCTGTCGGCCAGAGCCTGCGGCAGGTTCAACGCCATGAACGGCCAGGCGCCCTGGTTGGCAGGCTCGTCCTGGACCCATAGGACCTCGGCGCCCGGGTATGCCCGTAGGGCCTGGGCGATCTCGTCCGCCGGCAGAGGGGCAAGCTGCTCGATGCGCAGGATCGCGGTCGTGCCGTCCTGGCGCTTGGTGCGCTCGGCCTCGAGGTCGTAGATGACCTTGCCCGACGCCAGGAGCACCCGGGTGACCGCGTTTGCGTCCAACCGGGCGGAGTCGGGAAGCACCGGCTGGAACGCTCCTGAGGTGAAGTCCGCCACCGGCGAAGCCGCGGCCTTGAGGCGCAGCATCGACTTGGGTGTGAACACGATCAGCGGACGCCGCGGCCGTTGGTAGGCCTGGCGACGCAAGAGGTGGAAGTAGGACGCGGGGGTCGACGGGTAGGCCACGGTCATGTTGTCCTCGGCGCACATCTGCAGGAAGCGTTCGATGCGGGCCGAGGAGTGGTCGGGACCCTGGCCCTCGTAGCCGTGGGGAAGCAGGAGCACGACCGACGAGCGCTGGCCCCACTTCTGCTCCGACGAGGCGATGAACTCGTCGATGATGGTCTGGGCGCCGCCCGCGAAGTCGCCGAACTGCGCCTCCCACAGGACCAGGGCGTCCGGCCGCTCGACGGAGTAGCCGTACTCGAAGCCCATCACCGCGAACTCGGACAGCAGCGAGTCATAGATCCAGAACCGGGCCTGGTTCTCGCCGAGATGCAGCAGCGGCGTCCACTCCTCAGCGGTCACCTTGTCGATGAGGACGGCGTGACGCTGCACGAAGGTGCCCCGACGCGAGTCCTGACCGGCGAGGCGAACCGGGACGCCCTCCTGGAGCAGGGTGCCGAAGGCGAGCAGCTCGCCCATGGCCCAGTCGATCCCGCCCTCGCGGACCATCTCCGCGCGCCTCTGCATGAGCAGCTCCAGCTTGGGATGCAGCGTGAAGCCTTCGGGAACGTTCACGAACGCGTCACCGACGCGCTGGAGCTCCTCTGCGGAGACCGCGCTCCCGGTGCCACGGGGAGCGGCGTGCTCGTCGTCCTCCTGTGCCACCGGGCGCTCAAGGCCGCCGTGGCCAACGGTGTCGGTGCCCGGAACCTCGCCCGCCTTGTCCCGGTAGGTCTCCTTGTCGGTGTTCCTGACGGCTTCCTTGGTCTCGACGAACACCCGCTCGAGCTGCTGCTGGTAGTCGCGCAGCGCCGCCTCGGCCTCTTCGACCGTGATGTCGCCGCGACCGATCAGGGACTCGCTGTACAGCTTGCGGACCGAGCGCTTGGCCTCGATCAGGTTGTACATCAGCGGCTGGGTCATCGAGGGGTCGTCGCCCTCGTTATGGCCCCTGCGGCGGTAGCAGACCATGTCGATGACGACGTCCTTGGTGAACTCCTGCCGGAACTCATAGGCCAGCTCGGCGACCCGCACGCATCCTTCGGGGTCGTCACCGTTGACGTGGAAGATCGGTGCCTGGATCATCCGGGCGACGTCGGTGGAGTAGAACGACGAGCGCGACGCGGCCGGAGACGTGGTGAAGCCGACCTGGTTGTTGATGACGACATGGATCGTGCCGCCGGTCCGGTAGCCGCGCAGCTGAGAGAGGTTGAGCGTCTCGGCCACCACCCCTTGCCCCGCGAAAGCGGCGTCACCGTGCACGAGGACCGGGAGGACCGTGAAGGCCTCGCCGGCCAGGTCGAGCCGGTCCTGCTTGGCGCGGACGATCCCCTCGAGCACGGGGTTGACGGCCTCGAGGTGCGAGGGGTTGGCAGCCAGGTAGACCTTGGTCTTGGCGCCGTCCTCTGAGACGAAGGTGCCCTCGGTGCCGAGGTGGTACTTCACATCGCCGGAGCCCTGGACGGACTTCGGGTCCTGGGTCCCCTCGAACTCTCGGAAGATCTGGGCATAGGACTTGCCTGCGATGTTGGCG
>JANOHS010000494.1:0-2862 GCA_031406655.1 Micrococcales bacterium | reverse complement strand
GAGTCGGTCGGGGTGGTGGCCAAGCCGATCGTCGGCCTGATCCAGGCAGGGCACGAGATCGTCATCTGCCACGGCAACGGCCCGCAGGTCGGCATGATCAAGAGCTCGATCGACCATGGCAGGGCGGGCTACCAGCAGTCCTTGGTGCCATTGTCCGAAGCCGTCGCGATGAGCCAGGCGTACGTCGGGTACCACCTTCAGAACGCCATCGAGAACCAGCTGCACGCACACGACATACAGAAGACGGTGTGCACGGTCATCTCGCGGGCCCTGGTCGACTCCGGCGACCCGATGTTCTCGCGGCCAACGAAGCCGATCGGCGCCTTCTTCACGGCTGACGAGGCCGAGGTGCTGCGCACGTCCGGCAAGACGATGATCGAGGACTCCGGCCGCGGCTACCGCGAGGTCGTGCCGTCCCCGATGCCCACGGACATCCTCGAGAAGAAGGCGATCCTGGACCTCGTCTCCGCCGGCCACGTCGTCATCGCCGGGGGCGGAGGCGGCATCCCGACCGTCTGCAAGGACAACTGGTACAAGGCGATCGACGCCGTCATCGACAAGGACTACGCGTCGGTGATCCTTGCGGCCGACACTGCCTGCGACGCCATGGCGATCCTGACCGGCGTCGAGAAGGTCTCCATCAGCTACAACACGCCCCACCAGCAGGACCTCGACGAGCTCACCGTCGCCGACGCCGAGAAGTACATCGCCGAGGGACAGTTCCCCGAGGGCTCGATGCTGCCCAAGATCCGGGCGGCCATCCGGTTCACCACGTCGGGGCCGGCTCGCAGGACCTTGATCACCTCGCTGGACAAGCTGGTCGAGGGGCTCAACGGCCAGACCGGCACCTGGATCGTCCCCTGATCGCCACGTTCAGTCGAGATCGAACGCGGCCCGGATTGCCTCAGTGAGTGCGGTTTCCTGCTGTGTCAGCAAGTAGCCCAGCTGGCGTCCGAGCGCGCTGACGGGCACCGTCACGATGTTGTCGCAGCTGACAACGCTGTCGTGGTCGAGCCCGTTGACCGGGCCTACCGGCACCTCCGTTGACAGGCCGCGGATGGTGCTGGTGATGGGCGCGACAGTGACCCGGCTGAGGTGGGGGCGCACGACGTCACGGGTGAGGATCAGCACCGGTCGTGTCTTGTCCCGGCGCGCGGAATGAATGGGTCGCATCAGTCGAGGTCGTCCATCGCCGTGGCGGCGGCGAACTGGGCCAGGCTGTCCAGGTCGGTGTCCGTGCCTGCGCTGGCGAGGATGGCCGCGTCTTGTTCCGCGACCTTGCGACGACGCTCCCGCTCAAGGGCTCGAGAGACCACAGTGGCACGGCTCGCGGCATCGCCATGACTGACCAGGTCGTCGACGAAGGCGACCAGGTCATCGGGCAGGCGGACGGTGATCTGTGTGCTCATACCAAGACGATACCAAGATGGGATGCAGCGAGCTAGCCTGCCGTCCGGTATGAGATTCCGAGATCGGCAGCGGCAGCGGCGAGTCGCCTGTCGCGGGTCCACAGGCTCGCATCTGTTGTCAACAGGGTCGCTGCGAGAAGGTGGGCATCGACATAGCCGATTCCGAGTCCAGACAGAGGCTGGGTTTCGACCAAGGTCATCACCTCGGCCTCTGTGGCGGTGATTGCTTGTGGGAGGTTGCTCAGGAGACCGAGGATCTCGCTGCGACCAGAGAGCTGGCCGAGCGCGAGCTCCCCGATCACCCATGGGTGAGCCAGCACCTGGGCTTCCTGGAGAAGCACGGTGAGCCGAGGATCTCCGATCCGGAGGTGGTCGATCCAGACCGAGGTGTCGACGAGGATCACGCCGGCGTCGTCCGCCGCCTCGGGATCGCGCTCAAGGAAGGTTCACTTCCGCCCAGTCGGGCGAGACGCTGAGCACTCTCACGCTCGATCAGCGCCCGCAGCGCCTGGCGCACCAGAGCGCTCTTCTCACGGGTTCCCGTCAAACGCTGGGCCTCGCGGACAAGGTCATCGTCCAGGGCCAGTGTCGTCCTCATGCTTACCTCCAGGCATCTCAAGTATCATCATTTGATGATCCTACTCGTGCCGCCCGGGCTGCGGAGGCCGATCGCTTCGCGGGGACCAGGACTCAGGTCCCAGTGATGTGCTCCGGCCGGATCGGGACCCGCGACAAGGGCTTCCCGACTGCCTGACGGATCGCGCTGGCGACGGCCGGCCCCGAGGAGATCGTCGGTGGCTCGCCGACACCCCTCAGGCCGTATGGCGAGTGCGGGTCGGCATACTCGAGAACCGCGATCTGCATCGGCGGCATGTCGAGGATGGTGGGCAGCAGGTAGTCGGTGAACGACGGGTTGAGGATCACCCCGTCCTTGACGATGACCTCCTCCATGATGGCCAGGCCGAGGCCCTGGGCACTGCCGCCCTGGATCTGACCGACGACGGCCTGCGGGTTGATCGCCCTGCCCACGTCCTGTGCGCAGTCGAGCGTTACGACCTTGACCAGCCCGAGCTCGACGTCGACGTCGACGACGGCACGGTGTGCGCAGAAGGCGTACTGCACATGGGCGGAGCCCTGACCGGTCTCGGGGTCGATTGCCTCGGTCGGGCGATGCCGCCACTGGACGGTCTCCTCGACCACCCGGTCGCCCAGGACGTCGACGAGCGCTGCGACGACGCCATCGCCATCGCCATCGCTGACCACCTCGCCACCCTCCAGCCGCAGGTTGGCGATGGGGTGAGCGAGCTGTCGTTGGGCCATCGCGAGAACGACGTCCCGGACCCTCTCACAGGCTGCCTTGACCGCGCCTCCGGTGACGTAGGTCTGGCGGGACGCGGAGCTCGAACCGGCCGACCCGATCCTGGTGTCCTTGCTGTGCACGACGACGCGGTCC
>JANOHS010000472.1:0-5005 GCA_031406655.1 Micrococcales bacterium | reverse complement strand
GGACCGCTCCAGCATGGCAAACCGGGCCTCCTCGCGGGCGAAGTCCTTCAGCGCCAGCGCGGGCTTGCGGGAGTCGAGCCGGAACGGCTTCGTGTGCTCCTCAGGTCCGGGCGCGAACCGATAGAGGGGCCAGTGGCCGCTCTTGACCGCGTTGCGCTGGTGGGTCATCGAGAACTTCATGTCGATGCCGTGCGCGATACAGGTGGAGTAGGCCAGCACCAGCGACGGGCCAGGCCATGCGGCCGCCTCGACCAGGGCACGCACCGTCTGCACCTCGTTGGCCCCCAGGGCGATCTGGGCGACGTAGACGTTGCCGTACTGCATCGCCAGGGCGCCCAGGTCCTTCTTCGGGGTCTCCTTGCCGGACGTGGCGAACTTCGCCACCGCGCCCCTCGGGGTGGCCTTGGAGGCCTGGCCGCCGGTGTTGGAGTAGACCTCGGTGTCGAGCACCAGCACGTTGACGTTCTCCCCGGAGGCGAGCACGTGGTCGAGCCCGCCGTAGCCGATGTCGTATGCCCAGCCGTCACCACCGATGATCCACAGGTCGCTGCGCACCAGGTCCTCGGCCAGGCTCGCCAGGTGGCGCGCGTCGGCGTCGGCGTCCGCGGTCCCGAGCGCTGCCAGCCGTTCACGCAGGAGCACCACCCGCTCCCGCTGGGCGCCAACCCCAGCCTCGTCGGACTGGTCAGCGTCAAGGAGCTCGCGGGCCAGGGCGGGACCGACGGCGTCGGCGAGCTTGCCCACCAGTGCCCGTGCGGTCGCCGTGCCTTGTTCCATGCCCATGCGCATGCCCAGGCCGAACTCGGCGTTGTCCTCGAACAGGCTGTTGGACCAGGCCGGACCACGACCCTCGGCGTTGCGGCTCCACGGCGTGGTCGGCAGGTTGCCACCGTAGATCGACGAGCATCCCGTGGCGTTCGCCACGACCATCCGGTCGCCGAAGAGCTGGGTGAGCAGGCGCAGGTATGGCGTCTCGCCGCACCCCTCGCACGCGCTCGAGAACTCGAACAGCGGCTGAAGCACCTGCGAGCCCTTGACGGTGTCGTGCGGAAGCAGCGCTCGGTCCAGCAGCGGGATGGTGTCGAAGAACGCGTAGTTGGCGCGCTCGTCCTCCCGGTGCTCGGCGACCGGCTGCATGTTGAGGGCCTTGTGCCCGACCACGCTCTTGCTGACCGCCGGGCACTGCTCGACGCAGACCCCGCACCCGGTGCAGTCGTCGGGAGCGACCTGGATGCTCAGCAGGTGCGGGGTCGCCAGCTCCCTTGCTTTGAACGACTTCGACGCGAAGGTGTCCGGCGCACCGTCCAGGGCTTCGGCCGGGAGCACCTTCATCCCCATCGCGTTGTGCGGGCAGACGATCGCGCACTTGCCGCAGTCGATGCAGATGTCGGGGTCCCAGATCGGGAGCTCCTGGGCGAGCGCCCGCTTCTCGTACCGGGTGGTGCCGGTCGGGAAGGTCCCGTCCACGGGCAGTGCGCTCACCGGGAGCAGGTCGCCCTCGCCGGCCAGGATGCGCGCGGTCACCCTGGTCACGAAGTCCGGCGCCCCCACCGGGATCACCTCGCGCAGCGGCGTGGTCGAGGTCACCGTCTCCGGCACCATGAGCTGGTGCAGCTCGGCAAGGGCACGGTCGACGGCCGCGAGATTGCGCTCGACAACCTTGCGCCCGCGCCGGCCGTACGACTTCTCCACCGAGCCTCTGACCGCCTCGATGGCCTGGTCATGGGGCAGGATCCCGGACAGCGCGAAGAAGCACGGCTGCATCACGGTGTTGATCCGACCGCGAAGCCCGAGCTCGCCGGCCAGCTTGTGGGCGTCGATGACGTGCACCTTCAGCCCTTTGTCGATAATAGCTCGCTGCACCCGCTCCGGCAGCACGTCCCACACCTCGTCGGCGGAATACGGTGCGTTGAGCAGAACCGTGGCGCCCGGCCTGGCCACCGCCAGGACGTCCTGGGTGAACAGGAACCCGAACTGGTGGCAGGCGACGACGTCGGCCTGGTCGATGAGGTACGTGGAGCGGATCGGCTCGCGGGAGAAGCGCAGGTGCGAGACGGTCATCGCCCCGGCCTTCTTCGAGTCGTAGACGAAGTAGCCCTGCGCGTGCAGGTCGCTGTTCTCACTGACGATCTTGACGGTGTTCTTGTTGGCACCAACGGTGCCGTCGGCGCCGAGCCCGTAGAACACCGCGCGAACGTCGCCCTCGGGCGTGGGAAGAACAAAAGCGCGGTCCGGAGGCACCGACAGGTGGGTCACGTCGTCGACGATGCCGACGGTGAACCGCGGCCGCGGCGAGTCGGACCCGAGCTCGTCGAAGACTCCCTTGATCATGGCCGGGGTGAACTCTTTGGACGAGAGCCCGTAGCGGCCGCCGGTCACCCTCGGCAGGGCGCCGGGGTCGCGCATCCCGCTGGTCACGGCTTCGGCCAGGGTCGCGACGACGTCCAGGAACAGCGGCTCGCCATACGCGCCCGGTTCCTTGGTGCGGTCCAGCACGGCGACCCGGCCCGCGGTCAGGGGCAGCGCGGCGACCAGCTCGGCAGCCGGGAACGGCCGGTACAGCCGTACGGTGAGCACCCCCACCCGCTCCCCGCGCCGGTTGAGCTCCTCCACGGTCTCTTGGACCGCGCCGGCCCCGGACCCCATGATCACGATCACCCGGTCGGCCTGGGGGTGCCCGTCGTACTCCACCAGCTGGTGCGCGCGCCCGGTGAGCGCGGCCAGCCGGTCCATGGCGTCCTGCACCGCGGCCGGCACCGCGTCGTAGAAGGGGTTGACCGCCTCGCGGGACTGGAAGAACACGTCCGGGTTCTGCGCAGACCCACGCAGTACGGGGCTCTGGGGGGTCAGTCTGCGTCCGCGGTGCGCCAGCACGCCGGCGTCGTCGACGAGGGCCCGAAGGTCGTCGTCCTCGAGCATGGACACGAGGTTCAGCTCGTGGGAGGTGCGGAACCCGTCGAAGAAGTGCAGGAACGGCACCCTGGTCTGCAACGTCGCCATGTGGGCGACGACGGCCATGTCCTGAGCCTCCTGCACCGAGCTGGAGGCCAGCATGGCGAAGCCCGTGCTACGTGCGGCCATCACGTCCGAGTGGTCGCCAAAGATCGACAGGGCGTGGGTGGCCACCGAGCGGGCGGCGACATGGATGACCGCCGACGTCAGCTCCCCGGCGATCTTGAACATGTTGGGCAGCATCAGCAGCAGGCCCTGGGAAGAGGTGAAGGTCGTGGCGAGCGCGCCGGTCTGCAACCCGCCGTGCAGGGCGCCGGCAGCGCCGCCCACGCTCTGCATCTCGACGACCCGAGGAACCATGCCCCACAGGTTGGTGCGGCCGGCCGACGCCCACGCATCGGCGTGCTCCCCCATCGGTGACGAGGGGGTGATCGGGTAGAGGGTCACCAGCTCGCTCAGTGCATAGGCGACCGCGGCCGCTGCCTCGTTCCCGTCGACACATTCATTCCGCATCTGATCTCTCCCTGCAGTCTCGGCGCCGCCTCAACGACGAGACTAGAGCCTGCCCAACGACCTCGGAACAGTTGGGCAGGCTCCGAGCGCTGAACGGAGGCACGCCTGGACGTCGGGGTCAGGCGAGGTCGAAGCGATCGAGATTCATCACCTTGCTCCACGCGGCGACGAAGTCGCGCGCGAACTTCTGCTGAGCGTCGTCGCTCGCGTAGACCTCCGCAACAGCACGGAGCTGGGAGTTGGACCCGAAGACGAGGTCGACGCGGCTGCCGGTCCACCTGAGCTCGCCCGTGGCGCGGTCGCGGCCCTCGAAGGTCTCCTCTGCCTCGGAGGTCGCCTGCCATCTCGTGCCGAGGTCGAGCAGGTTCACGAAGAAGTCGTTGGTCAACGACTCGGGCCGAGTGGTGAACACGCCCAGCTCGGACTGCTGGACGTTTGCGCCCAGAACCCGCAGGCCACCGACGAGCACCGTCATCTCGGGGGCGGTCAGTGTCAGCAGGTTCGCCCGGTCGACCATCAGGTGCTCCGCGGGGAGCTGGTGTCCCTTGGCGAGGTAGTTGCGGAACCCGTCCGCGGTCGGCTCGAGCACCGCGAAGGTGTCCACGTCGGTCTGCGTCTGCGAGGCGTCCGTGCGTCCGGGAGCGAAGGGAACCTGGACGTCATACCCGGCGCTCTTCGCGGCCTTCTCGATGGCCGCGCACCCTCCCAACACGATCAGGTCGGCTAGCGAGACCTGCTTTCCACCGGTCTGTGAGCTGTTGAACTGCTTCTGGATCTCCTCCAGGGACGGCAGCACCTTCGCCAGCTCGGTCGGGTTGTTGACCTCCCACGCGTTCTGCGGCTCAAGCCGAATGCGCGCACCGTTGGCGCCACCGCGCTTGTCGGAGCCGCGGAACGTCGACGCCGAGGCCCACGCGGCCCCGACCAGCGCGGAGATGGACAGCCCCGAGGCGAGGATCTTCTCCTTCAGAGCCGCGATGTCCTGCGCCCCGACCAGCTCGTGCGTGACCGCAGGCACGGGGTCCTGCCACAACAGCGCCTCTTGGGGAACCTCCGGTCCGAGGTAGCGCGAGATCGGTCCCATGTCGCGGTGCGTCAGCTTGAACCACGCCCGCGCGAAGGCGTCCGCGAGCTCGTCAGGGTTCTCGAGGAAGCGCCGCGAGATCGGCTCGTAGATCGGGTCCATCCTCAGGGCGAGGTCCGTCGTGAGCATCACCGGGGCCTGCGTCTTCGACGGATCGTGGGGGTCCGGCACGGCGTTCTTCGCGGCGGGGTCCGTCGGAACCCACTGCCACGCACCGGCCGGGCTCTTGGTCAGGTCCCACTCATAGCCGAAGAGGGTCTCGAAGTAGGTGTTGTCCCACGTGGTCGGGGTGGGGGTCCACGCGCCCTCCAGCCCGCTGGTGATCGTGTCGTTGCCGCTGCCAGTGCCGAAGCTGTTCATCCAGCCGAGGCCCATGTCCTGCAGGGGCGCGCCCTCGGGCTCGGGGCCAACGTACTCGTTGGGGTCCGCCGCGCCGTGGGTCTTGCCGAACGTGTG
>JANOHS010000470.1:0-1686 GCA_031406655.1 Micrococcales bacterium | reverse complement strand
TGGATCGCCCGGACGATCGGCAGCCCCCAGCGCACGATGGCGCCGGCATCGGGCAGGCCCGGGACCGGAGCCGCAAAGGCGCCACCGAGCAGACCGGCCGGGACGACCACGGCGAGGACGGCCAGAGTCGCGAGGAGCGGTGGGAGCTTCGCGGTCTGCGGAGCCGGGCCGGGTGCCATGGTCATGTCAACACCTTAGGGTCGCGCCGTGCCCAGCTCACCCCCACCATCCGAACACCGCTGATCGCGCGAATCTGGGCCGATCCGGGGCCAGAACGCGCGACCAGCGGTGTTCGGTCGGGGTAGATGTGTGTGATAGTTGTATGTCGCAAGCAAGTTCACCTACTCCTGGAGGCACGATGGCGATCAGCTTGGAGACCGCATCGCGTCTCAGCACGGATCTGGTCCGCGTGATGAAGCTGTTCCAGGCGATGCGCCAGCATGCGCCCAAGCTGCATCCCGGAGTCGAGCCCGCTTCCTACCCAATCCTTTTCAACCTGGCCGAGGAGCCGCGGCGCGTGTCCCTGCTGGCCGAATGCGTCCACTCGGACGTCTCCACCGTGAGCCGGCAGGTGACCCTGCTTGCCTCCCATGGGCTGCTGGAGAAGGTCGTCGACCCTCAGGACGGCCGGGTGTTCATGGTCTCGCTCAGCCCTGAGGGCGTCGAGCTGGTGGAGCGTCTCAAGATCGGACGCGGCGAGTGGTTCCGCCAGATGCTTGCGGACTGGGAACCCGCGGATGCCGAGTCCTTCCACGAACACCTGCAACATTTTGTCTCGTCTTTCGAGGCCTCCAAGGACCAGATCGGGCCAATCACCCTCCCACCCGGGACGTCTGCCCGGGCTTCGGGCCATGCCGTACCTGACACCACCGACAAGGAGCACTAGTGGCCACCGCCGCGGCAGTTCCGACGCCCGCCACCTCAGCGTCGCTCTCGCACAAGCAGATCCTGACCATCCTCGCCGGGCTGATGATGGGGATGTTCCTGGCCGCTCTTGACCAGACCATCGTCTCCTCGGCCATGCGCGTCATCGCCGACGACCTCAACGACCTCGCCGGGCAGGCCTGGGTCGTCACCGCCTACCTGATCACGTCGACGATCGTGACGCCGCTGTACGGCAAGCTCTCGGACATCTATGGCCGCAAGCGCTTCTTCACAGCAGCCATCGTGATCTTCGTGTTCGGCTCAGTCCTTTGCACCTTCGCCACCTCCATGCCGATGCTGGCGGGCTTCCGTGCCGTCCAGGGTCTGGGCGCCGGTGGCCTCTTCTCCCTGGCACTGGCCATCATCGGGGACATCGTGCCGCCACGTGAGCGCGCCAAGTACCAGGGGTACTTCCTCGCGGTCTTCGGCACCTCAAGCGTCCTTGGTCCCGTAGTCGGCGGCTTCTTCGCCGGTCAGTCCACACTGCTGGGAGTCACCGGCTGGCGCTGGGTCTTCCTGGTCAACGTGCCGATCGGCCTCGCAGCACTCTTCGTGGTCGACCGCACGTTGCACCTGCGTCACACCCGACTGGACCACCGCATCGACTTCGGCGGAGCTGCAGCGCTGACCGTCGGACTCGTCCCGCTGCTGCTCGTGGCCGAGCAGGGTCGCGAGTGGGGCTGGGGCTCCAGCCAGTCCATCGCCTGCTACGGCATTGGCCTGATCGGCCTGGTCGCGTTCGTCCTGGTCGAGCGGGCGATG
>JANOHS010000468.1:0-12092 GCA_031406655.1 Micrococcales bacterium | reverse complement strand
CGATGACGAGGCGGGCCGGGAGCGACTTCGTGATCGGGTATGGCGGGAGCGTCGACGTCCCGACCATCGACGTGATCTCGACCGAGCGCAACGTCGTCGGGAACCTCGTGGGCAGCTACAACGACCTGGTGGAGCTCATGGCGCTCAACGCTGCCGGGCGGGTCACGATGCTGACCCGGACCTACCCGCTGGATGCGGTCAACGATGCGATGAACGACCTCGACGCCGGTCAGTTGCGCGGCCGGGGCATCTTGGTCCCGTAGGCGAGCCCGTAGGCGAGCCCGCCGGCAATGCGCCGCCGGCGGGCTGCGCTGCGGATCAGCTGGCCGCCTTGCTCGCGCTGACCAGTCCGTGGCCGAAGAACGACGTCCACCCACTGGCGCCGCCGAAGCAGCGGTAGCGCGTGTCCTCGGGGCCAAGGGGTTCCCAGCTCACGGGGCAGGACATCGGCGTCGTGGCGCCCTGGACGGCGGCCTTGACAGCTGGGCCACTCCACCCTGGATGCCGATCGATGACCAGCGCGGCGACGCCAGTGGCGTGTGGCGCGGCCATGGAGGTGCCGTTGAGGTACACGTAGGTGGCGCCCTGGTCGATGACGGTGATACCGGGGAAGATTGCGTTGAGCGGGTCGAAGCCGGCCCAGATCTCGCTGTCGGACGGCACAGCCCCCAAAACGGCGTCCTGGACCGTTCCGGTGGCCGAGAAGTAGTCGCCTCCCGGCGCCGCGACGTCGCTGCCGACGCTGGAGTAGCTGGCGATGTTCATGGTGTAACCGGGGTATCCCACCGGTCCGGTGGCCGACACCGTCAGTGCGCCGGGGAGCTCGGCCGGCAGGACCCGGCACTGGTTGCCGACTGCCCGCTCGATGGGCGTGTCGTTGGGGCCGTCGGGGCTGATCGAGTCGCTGACCGGGTGTCGAAGGTCGTCCTGCTCATTGCCCGCGGCGGCGACGATCAGCACGCCGCGCTGCTGGGCGTAACGCGCGGCATTCTTGATCTCGGTTGCCATGGCCCGCTGCACGGCGTCGTTGCCGCAGTAGTACAGATAAGGATCGGCGAAGAGGCTCAGGTTGACCACATCGAGGCGAAGGTCGCCCGCTTTGCGCAGCGCAGCGGCTACGGCATACACGAAGCAGTAGCCGGAAGACGTGCACGCCTTGAGCCCGACGATGGTCGCCTTCGGCGCTATGCCGGCGATGCCGATGCCGTTGACGGGTGCGGCGATCTCCGAGGCGACGTGGGTGCCGTGCCCGCTCTTGTCGTCGACCGCCGCCTTGTTGCTGCAGTCTCCGCTGGCGGCCTCACTGACACTTGAAAGGCCCGCGAGAATAGCGGGGTCGTCTGGCCGGATGAAGGAACATGAGCTCGCCAGGTCGAGGTTGGGTTCCACGTCGGGGTGGGTGAGATCGACACCACTGTCGATCACTCCAACTCGCACGCCGGACCCGTCGGCACGCGCCCGGGTTGCGTCGTCCGCGCCGATCAGTGCCATGTCCCACTGGCACCCGGCGAGGGGCTCGGAGCTGGGCCTTTCGTAGGTGCCCGACCAGAGGTCGTCACAGATCGCGCTGAGCGCCGCGCTCGGTACTGCGGCAACGCGGTCAGCGTTTGCCAGCGCCGTGCCGGCCCAGCTCGTGGACGCCAGAACGGATACGGCGACTGCCGCAATGGCTCGGTGAGAGAACTTTCGCATCGCACGTACCTCCGTACTGGCAAGGGCTGGGAAATCCGGACGCTACGCCCGCCGTCGGAGGACAACATCATCCAAAGTACGTAGAGCAGGTCAGGCAGAACGGGAGGAATGGTTGTCGGCGTTGTCCACAGCCGGTGACTGAAATGTCGGGAATGGGTCTGATTCGTCTACTCTCATCACTTGGAGTTTCTTGACGTGAGATGAGGTGTCCGTGCGGGTTCCGGGGCGCTCATTCTGGGCCGGGCCGATGTCCATGGCAGGGGTGGGCCGATGGACGCCGTAGGCACGGTCGAGAGTGAAGTGCGAGAGCTGATCCGTCGTTCCGGCCTGGACCCCACGCGTGACCTTCAGGAGATGCGTCAGCTCGTTGACGACGCGGTTGCCGACTATGACGAGCGTTCGCTGCATGGCGGGCTGCCGGCGCTGGCGGACCTGGGCCAGGCGACCAAGAGCGTCCTTGATGCCGTCGCCGGCTTCGGACCGCTGCAGCGTTACCTGGAGGACTCCACGATCGAGGAGATCTGGATCAACGAGCCATCCAAAATCTTCGTGGCGCGTGGCGGCACCGCGGAGCTGACCAACACGATCCTGACCGCTGACGAGGTGCGCGACCTGGTCGAACGGATGCTGAAGTCCTCGGGTCGCCGGGTTGACCTCTCTTCGCCTTTTGTGGATGCGACGTTGCCCGACGGCTCGCGGCTTCACGTGGTGATTCCTGACATCACCAGAGAGCACTGGAATGTCAACATCCGAAAGTTCGTCGTCAAGGCGGACCACCTCGAGGACCTTGTCCGTCTCGGGACCCTGACCCGCGCCGCGGCCCGATTCCTTGATGCCGCAGTGGTGTCCGGCCTGAACATCCTGGTCGCCGGCGGCACCCAGGCAGGCAAGACCACCATGCTCAACTGCCTGTCCTCAGCAATCCCCTCGCGTGAACGCGTGGTCACCTGCGAGGAGGTCTTCGAGCTGAAGATCCCGTTGCGAGATGTCGCCTCGATGCAGTGCCGCCAGCCCAGCCTCGAGGGGACCGGCGAGGTTCCCTTGCGCCGGCTGGTCAAGGAGGCGCTTCGCATGCGCCCCTCCCGCATCATCGTGGGCGAGGTGCGTCAGGCCGAGAGCCTCGACCTGCTCATCGCTCTGAACAGTGGCTTGCCGGGGATGTGCACCCTGCACGCCAACAGTGCGCGCGAGGCGATCACCAAGATGTGTACCCTCCCTCTTCTGGCCGGCGAGAACGTCGGCAGCAGGTTCGTGGTGCCGACCGTGGCAGGCTCCATCGACCTGGTCATCCAGATCGCGCTCGAACGGGACGGCGTCCGCCGCGTGCGCGAGATCGTGGCCGTGCCCGGCCGGGTCGAGGGGGACGTCATCGAGATAGCCGACATCTTCACCTCCCGCGGCGGAGCGCTGGTGCGGGCCGACGGGTTCCCGCCTCACGTGGACCGCTTCGAGCGCGCCGGCTATGACATCGCAGCCCTCCTGGCCCAGGGGGACTGAACCGTGGTGGGACTTGGCCTGGGTCTTGTCATGGGCCTTGGCCTGTTCTTCATCTGGTGGTCGTTCTGGCCGCGACAGGAGCCCTCGGTCGAGCCCCGGAAGTCCGGCTTGGTCACCCGACTCTCCGACGAGCTCGCCCAGGCGGGCTTCGACGTGATGACACCACGCAGCCTGTTGGGTGCCTGCGCGCTGGCCTTCGTGCTGGTCTTCCTCGTTTTCGCAGCCACGACCAAGGTCGTACCCGTTGCGGTGTGCTTTGCGCTCATGGCCGGTTACGCGCCAATCGTGTTGGTACGCATGCGTGCTCGCAGGCGGCGATCTGTCATGCGTGACCTGTGGCCTGACGTCGTCGACAACATCGGCTCCGCCGTCCGGGCGGGCCTGGCGTTGCCCGAGGCCCTGAGCCAGCTGACGATCCGCGGACCGCAGGAGCTCCGCCCCGCGTTCGCCGCCTTCGCCGAGGACTACCGGGCCACGGGCCGGTTCCAGGAGTGTCTGGACCGGCTCAAGGAACGACTCAGCGACCCCGTCGCCGACCGGCTGATCGAGTCCCTGCGCATCGCGCGAGAGGTCGGTGGCAGCGACCTCGGCCGGCTGCTGCGCACGCTCTCAGCCTTCCTGCGCGAGGACGCCCGCACCCGCGCCGAGCTCGAGACCCGGCAGGGGTGGACGGTCAACGCCGCCAGGCTGGCAGTGGCCGCACCGTGGATCGTCCTGGCGATGCTGTCCACCCGGCCCGACTCGCTGCAGGCGTACAGCCGGCCCGCCGGCATCATGGTCCTGGCCATCGGCGCGGCACTGTCCCTGTTCGCCTACCGCGTCATGGTTCGCATCGGCCGCCTGCCCGAAGAGCGGCGGGTCCTTCGATGAGCGACCTCTTTGCGGGCGGCCTGACCACGGGTGGCTGGTCCTGGCTCGGGGCCGGGCTGGGGGCGATGCTCGCCGCCGGTGGGCTCCTGTTCTTCGCTGGTCTTCCGGCCAACCGGCGCCCGGGGCTGGAAGCCCGCCTGGCGCCATACCTGCGCGACACAGCCCGCCCGTCGCGACTGCTGGCGATCAGCGGTGACAGCGGCGCCACGGGTCTGTTGCTCATTCTGCGACCCGTCATCGCTGACCTCGGGCGAGGGGTCGAGCGGCTCCTGGGCGGTGCCACATCCGTCCGGCGCAGGATGGAACGCGCGGGCCTGCATCCTGACGTCGAGCGGTTCCGCGCCGAGCAGGTCGTGTGGGGCGTCGGCGGCGGTGTGTTCGGGATCGTGGTGGCCACGCTGATGTGGCTCAAGGACGGCGGCTCGGTCATCCCCCTGGTGCTGCTCGTCCTGTGCGCGGTCGGCCTGGGCATCGTGGCGCGGGACCAGATGCTGACGAGGTCAGCGAACCGGCGTGAGCAACAGATGCTCGCCGAGTTCCCTACTGTCGCAGAGCTGCTCGCTCTGGCGGTTGGTGCCGGTGAAGGCGCCACCGGAGCCCTCGAGCGCGTCTGCCGGCTCTCCCAGGGGCAGCTGGCGGCCGAGCTGCGCCAGTGCCTGGCCGACGCCCGCGCCGGAGCCAACCTCGCGGCCGCCCTGCAGGGGCTGGCCGATCGCACCGGGCTGGCCAGCCTGGCGCGGTTCGTTGACGGAGTCGTCGTCGCCGTTGAACGCGGCACCCCCCTTGCGGACGTCCTGCGTTCGCAGGCGCAGGACGTCCGTGAAGCCGGTCGCCGCGCGGTCATGGAGGAGGGCGGCAAGAAGGAGATCGCAATGATGGTTCCGGTGGTCTTCCTGGTGCTGCCGGTCACCGTCCTGTTCGCGATCTACCCCGGCGTTGCCTTCTTGAAGTTCTCGATCTGACACCACCCGCTGTTGTTCCGAAACCGCCACCCAAGGGAAGCCGTATGAACCGCACCAAGTCACCCACCACCAGTGCCATGACCATCGCCGCCACCATCACCCTCGTCGCGTATGCCGTCCTCGGCCGGCTCTTGCGACCACGGGTCGACCGGGAGCGCGGTGACGTCCCCGGCTGGGTGCTCATCACGCTGATGACCGCCGGTCTGGTCACGATCCTGTGGAAGCTCGCCGGCGACCAGCTGGCGGCCCTGTTCACCCAGGCCATGAGCAGCGTCACCGGTCCTTAGCACGCACCTTCGCCATGATCCTGCCCGCAAGGCCTTCCCTGACGCGCGCGCCGGTGCCCGATGAACGCGAGTCGGGTTCGGCCGTAGCCGATTTCGCCATGGTCTCCGGGCTGCTGAGCCTGTTGTTCGTGGCCGTCTTCCAGCTGGGCCTGGCCCTGCACATCCGCAACACGCTGATCTCGTGTGCCTCCGAGGGCGCACGCTACGGAGCTCGCGCCAACGCCACGCCGCAGGACGGGGTGGCCCGGGCCAGCCAGCTGATCAGGGCGAGCCTGTCCGACCGGTTCGCCGGCAACGTCACGGCGAGCACCACCACGGTCGACGGGATCTCGGTGCTGCAGGTCCGGATCCGGGCGCCACTGCCGATCCTGGGTCCACTTGGCCCGGACCGTGTCCTCTCGGTGCAGGCCCGCGCCTTCTCGGAGAGCCAGTGATCGCGGTTGCGTCCGGGTTGCGCCGCCTGATCGCCCGGCTCCGGACCCGCCTGGGCCAGGTGCACGGCGGGGGGTCTGACGGGCAGGCCGGGAGCGCCATCGTCGAGTTCGTGTTCCTGGCGGTGATGATGATGGTCCCGCTCTTCTTCCTGGTCATGGTGCTCGCCCGGCTGCAGTCAGGGGCGTATGCCGTGAGCGCGGCCTCCCGCGAGGCAGGGCGCGCCTACGTCACCGCCCAGGTGGCGGCCCAGGCGCCCGCGCGAGCGCATTCGGCCGCCGGGCTGGCCTTTGCCGACCAGGGTTTCGCGCAGGAGGGCAGCATCAAGATCGAGTGCGACGGAATACCCTGCCTTCGGCCCGAGGGTCGCATCCGGATCACCGCGACGGTCTCGGTCCCGATGCCCCTGGTACCGGCCTTCTTCTCCGGGATCGTGCCGATGCGGATACCCGTGTCGGCGACCCACGTGGCAACCGTCGAACGGTTCGGCCGGCGGTGATGGTCCCCCGGAGGAGAGCCACGGCGATGCTGAGGGACCGCATGCGCCGGGCGGGCGGAGGACGGCCGGGTTGCGCGCGCGACCAGGGTGAACGCGGCCAGATCAGCCTGCTCATCCTCGGCTTCACGGTCATCGCCCTGATGCTCATCGTCGGTGCCGTCGATGTGACCGCGGTCCAGCTGGCCCGCACCCGGCTGCTCGATGCCGCCGACAGCGCAGCCCTGGACGCCTCCGACGCGCTGGACGGCGGATCGGCATACAGCCGGGGTCTGGGGTCTGCGGTCGCGATCAGCAACGACTCGGTGCACGAGTCGGCGGCGAGGTACCTCGGAACCGCCCCACGGCCCCACGGCGTCACCTCGTGGGTCCTGATCGACGGGACCGGCACCCCGGACGGTGTGACGGCAGTCATCCGCCTGCGGGGCACCGCTGACATCCCGATCGGCGCGAGCGTCATGGCGGCATTCGGAGGCTCCGTGGACATCACGGTGGAGTCGCGGGCACGGTCGGCCATCCGGTAGCGGTCGCGTAGGCTGGCTTGTCGTGGCTGTTGACTTTGCAATGGAGCTCAAGGACCTGCGCGCGACCATGGAGTCGGTGCGGCAGGTCACCGATCTGGACTCGCTGCGCACGCAGATCAGCGAGCTCGAGGAGCAGTCCGGAGCTCCCGACCTGTGGGACAACCCGGACTCCGCCCAGGAGGTCACCAGCCGCCTGTCACGCGCCAGCTCCGAGCTCGAGCGGATCACCTCGATGGACCACCGCATCGACGAGCTCGAGGTGCTGGTCCAGCTGGGGGTGGAAGAGGCCGACGAGGCCACGATGCGGGAGGCCGAGAAGGAGCTGGTCAGCCTGACGAAGGCTGTCGGCGAGCTGGAGGTCCGCACCCTGCTGAACGGCGAGTACGACAAGCGCGAGGCGGTCATCACGATCCGTTCGGGCGCCGGCGGCGTCGACGCCGCCGACTTCGCCGAGATGCTCATGCGCATGTACCTGCGCTGGGCGGAGCGGCACGGTTACCCGACCGCGGTGCTGGACACCTCATACGCGGAGGAGGCCGGCCTGAAGTCGGCCACGTTCGAGGTCAAGGTCCCCTACGCGTTCGGCAACCTCGCGGTCGAGGCCGGCACCCACCGTCTCGTGCGCATCTCCCCGTTCGACAACCAGGGCCGGCGCCAGACCTCGTTCGCCGCCGTCGAGGTCATCCCCCTGATCGAGGACACGGACAGCATCGAGATCCCGGACAACGAGATCAAGGTCGATGTCTTCCGCTCCAGCGGCCCCGGCGGCCAGTCCGTCAACACCACCGACTCCGCCGTCCGGATGACGCACATCCCGACCGGCATCGTGGTCTCGATGCAGAACGAGAAGTCCCAGATCCAGAACCGGGCGGCGGCCCTGCGCGTGCTCCAGTCCCGGTTGCTCCTGCAGACTCAGGCCGAGGAGCACGCCGTGAAGAAGGCCATGGCCGGTGACGTCAAGGCCAGCTGGGGGGACCAGATGCGCTCGTACGTCCTGAACCCCTACCAGATGGTCAAGGACCTGCGCACCGAGTACGAGGTCAGCAACACCAGTGCCGTGTTCGACGGCGACATCGACGGCTTCATCGAGGCCGGGATCCGGTGGAAGCGCAGCGCCGAGCGCGACGAGGCGTAACGCCGCAACGCCGGGGTTCCCCAAGGTGCCCCCAAATCCGGCAACCCGTCGTACCCTCGGAGTTGCACCCGCGGCGCCAGTTTCGGCGCTTCGGGGCGTCCTGTCCCCAAGCCTCCAAAGGCGCACTGCACGCAATGATTCGCTTCGAGAACGTCAGCAAGACCTATCCGCGCTCCAACCAACCGGCGCTGCAGGGGGTCAACCTCGACGTCGGACGCGGCGAGTTCGTGTTCGTGGTTGGTCAGTCCGGATCGGGCAAGTCCACCCTCCTTCGCCTGATCCTGCGCGAGGAGGCAGCCACCTCGGGCAATGTGCTCGTGGCCGGGCGCGAGCTCTCAACCCTGCCCAGCCGCAAGGTGCCGGCACTTCGTCGCGAGATCGGCACGGTCTTCCAGGACTTCCGGCTGTTGCGCAACAAGAACGTCTACCAGAACGTCGCCTTCGCGCTGCAGGTGCTGGGCAAGTCGCGGCAGACCATCGCGGCGGTCGTGCCCGAGAGCCTGGAGATGGTGGGCCTTGAGGGCAAGGAGAAGCGGATGCCGCACGAGCTGTCCGGCGGTGAGCAACAACGCGTGGCGATCGCCCGCGCGTTCGTCAACCGGCCCTCGATCCTGCTGGCCGACGAGCCCACCGGCAACCTGGACCCGACAACCAGCCTGGACATCGTGCGTCTGCTGGATCGGATCAACCGCACCGGCACGACGATCGTGATGGCCACCCACGACGACGAGATCGTCGACCAGCTGCGCAAGCGGGTCGTCGAGCTCAACAACGGCGAGGTTGTCCGCGACCAGAGTCGCGGCGTCTACGGAGCGCAGCGCTAGCCCAGCCCATCGGGGGCAACCGCCGGCCCTTCGCACCCGGCGACGTCACGCAACCACCCGGCATACCGACGAAGCAACCGAAAGAGAGCCATGCGCCTGCAGTTCATCCTCAGCGAGATCTGGATCGGACTTCGCCGGAACCTGTCCATGGCGATCTCGGTCGCACTGGTCACGATGGTGTCGGTGCTCTTCCTCGGGCTCGGCGTCCTGACCCAGCGCCAGGTCGACACCATGAAGGACTACTGGTACGACCGGGTGCAGGTCTCGATCTTCTTGTGCACGGCCAAGTCCGACCTGCCCAACTGTTCGGCGGGTGCCGTGACCACGGCCCAGCGCGCCGAGATCCGCAGCCAGCTCGACGCGATGAAGCCGCTGGTCAAGAGCGTCTTCCCCGAGTCACAGCTGGAGGCGTACAACCGCCTCAAGGAGCAGTACAAGGACAGCCCGAGCTACCGCGACATCAAACCCGAGCAGATGCCCGAGAGCTTCAGGGTGCAGCTGTCGGACCCGACCAAGTACGACGTGATCACGAGTTCGTTCATCGGGGCCCCGGGGGTGGGCGACGTCCAGGACCAGCGCAGGATCCTTGACCCCCTGTTCAACGTGCTGCGCGGACTCTCCTTCTCGGCGCTGGCCCTCGCGGGGTTGATGGTGCTGTGCTCGGTGCTCCTGGTGGCCACCACCATCCGCCAGACCGCCTTCAGCCGCCGCCGCGAGACGGGGATCATGCGGCTGGTCGGCGCCTCCGCGTTCATCATCCAGCTGCCGTTCATCCTCGAGACCCTCGTCGCCACGTTGGTCGGCTCGGTTCTGGCGATCGGTCTGCTGTGGGCGATGGTGACCTATGGCATCGGCTATCTGGCCGACAAGCTGCCGATCAACTTCATCGGCGAGGCGGACGTGTGGATGGTGACGCCCTGGCTGCTGGCCACGGCTGCCGTCCTGGCGACGCTGACCGCGTGGTTCACGTTGCGGCGCTACCTGCGGGTCTAGCGCTTCCAGACACGCCACCGGTGGGTTCGGCCAAGATGCCTTGTTGCTCGAGGGGTCTGTGGTACCAATGTTGACGATGAGCCCTTTATCGACGCAGCCACGCCCCGCCCGCCGCTGGACCATGCGGCTGGTCGGCTTTGGCGCCGTCCTCGCTCTGACCTGCACCGTGGGACTGGCCCCCCTCAGCTCGGCGAGCACGATCGGCGACAAGAAGAAGCTGGACGCCGAGATTGCCCAGCTGCGCAACCAGCTCGAGGACACCTCGGCGGACCTGGCCAACGCCTTCGTCGAGCTGCACCGGACCAGGGCCGAGCTGCCCGGCGCCCAGAAGGCGCTGGCTGCCGCCGACGCCGCACAGGCCGCGGCCGATCGGCACAACGACGAGGTGGCCACGGCGCTCGCGGTCTCCCAGGCGAACGAGGCCAAGGCCGCGGATACCCTTGCCCGCAATGCCCGCTCCACCCAGGTGGTCGAGGACCAGCTCGGCAACATGGCCCGCGAGGACTACCAGCGAGGCGGGGTGTCCGGCCTCTCGATCGCGCTCGAGGCCGACAGCCCCGAGGACTTCACCAACCGCATGGTGATGATGGACACCGTCATGCGGGTCCGGGGTGCGACGTTGCGCGGCCTGGACACCATGCGGGCCGAAGGCAGAGCCGTCCAGGCGCACCTCGTCGCCGTGCGCAAACAGGTGGCGGCCCTGAAGGTCCAGGCCGAGAAGGCGCTGGCACAGGCCAAGGTGGCCCGCGGCATCGCTGCGGCCGCCAAGACCAAGCTCGACCTGATGTATGCCGCCCAGACCCGTTACGCCTCGGCGGTGGCTGCCAAGAAGGCCACCGAGATCACGAACATCAAGAAGATGAAGGCGCAGTCGGACTCTCTGGCCCGAGTCCTGGCTGCTCGGGCAAAGGCTGCTCGGGCAAAGGCCGCCCGCGAGAAGGCAGCCCGCGAGGCCGCGGCGCGGGCAGCCAACCGGCCCGTGCCCCGGAGCGCGCCGGATGGGAGCTCCAGCGGCTACCTGAGCCGTCCGAGCAACGCCTGGGTGTCCTCGGAGTACGGCATGCGCTACCACCCGATCTGGAACCAGTGGATCCTGCACGCGGGCATCGACTTCGCCGCCAACTGTGGCTCGCCGGTCTACGCAGCGGCCGGCGGCGAGGTCATCATGGCCACGCCGGAGTGGGCCTCCGGCGGCTATGGCAACCGGCTGGTCATCGACCACGGCATCGAGCGAGGCGTCTACCTCACAACCACCTACAACCACCTGACCAGCTTTGTGGTCGCCGGGGGACGCGTGTCGCGGGGCCAGCTCGTGGCCTACTCCGGCACGACCGGGACCTCGACCGGCTGCCACCTGCACTTCGAGACCCGAGAGGACGGCAATCCCGTCAATCCCCGCAACTGGCTCTGACCCCCCTTTGCTCACTTCAGGCCGGTTTGCTCAGTTCAGGCCGGTTTCGGGACCCAGAATCGGGCTCCGCAGCGGCCTGAACTGAGCAAGGGCCTTGGGGCGCGGACGAAACAACGTGGAGCCCGGCCACCTCCGGCAGGTAGCGTTGGGGCTGAAGTCGCACCATCGTCCGACCATCGCCGGACCGGCGACGATGCCGATCCACGCACGCGATGCGCACGAGACCTGACGAAGGGATGGCGGCGGTGGCCAAGGAGAAGGGCCAGAAGGTCGTCGCGAGGAATCGCAAGGCCTACCACGACTACCTGATCGAGGACACGTTCGAGGCCGGCATGGTCCTGAGCGGAACCGAGGTCAAGTCGCTGCGCGCAGGCCGGGCGTCGCTGGTTGACGGCTATGCGACGGTGCAGGACGGCGAGATCTGGCTCGAGGGCGTTCATATCCCCGAGTACACCCAGGGCACCTGGAACAACCACGCGCCCCGGCGGCGGCGCAAGCTGCTGCTGAACAAGGCGGAGATCGCGAAGCTGGTCAAGGAGACCAAGGAGACCGGGCGGACCATCGTGCCCCTGTCGATGTACTTCAAGGACGGGTACGCCAAGGTCGAGATCGCCCTCGCCAAGGGCAAGCGCGAGTACGACAAGCGGCAGACGCTGCGGGCCAAGCAGGACGAGCGCGAGGCGCAGCGGGCGATCTCGGCGCGACGGGAGAGGTGAGACCGATGTGGTCAAGGGGGCGGGTCCGGGCGCTGCTGAGCGTTCTGTGGGCTCTGGGGCTGACGATTGGCCTTGCGGCGGTCAACGTGCAGTCCGCCGCCGGAGCGCAGGCGGCGGGCAGCGAGCGCATCCTTTCGTTCACGGTTGACTACGACCTGGCCGGCGACGGCTCGCTCGGGGTCACCGAGACCCTGGTGTGGCAGTTCGGGCCGGGCGAACACCACGGCATCAAGCGCAACATCACCGTGCGACA
>JANOHS010000423.1:0-2219 GCA_031406655.1 Micrococcales bacterium | reverse complement strand
CATCGCCGACACGACGAAGATGACTGGGAAGAGCCCCCCGAACCACATGCCGCGGGCCTTGACGACCGCAAAGATGGTTCCGGTGCCACCGTGGACGCCGAAGATGGCCAGCGGGACACCGATGATGCCAAGGAGCCGCAGGCGGCGGGTTGCGCGAACCGGCGACTTGGACAGTCCCTTGTGCAGGCGGACCGCGATCGCGAGCTCAGCGCTCAGCAGCACGATGTAGATGATGTAGAAGCGGACCTCCCAGGAGAGCGGGCTGGTCCAGTGGAAGAAGACCAGTGGCAGGACGCTGCGTTCGATTCGCCCGAGGTCGACCGCGATGAACGCCAGGGCCACACCCATGCTGATGATCGCCGAGAGCAGGGCCGCGCGGCCGATGCGCTCGAACTGGTACATCCCGAACACGTAGACAAGGGAGGAGAGCAGGAAAGCCCCCGCGCTCAGGCCGACGAAGAAGATGTAGAACGCCACCCATGCCCCCCATGGCGTGGTGCTGCTGAGGTTGGTGACTGCCAAGCCGTTGGTCATCCGAAGGATGAAGGCGGTCCCACCGGCCAGCATGAGCAGGCCGAGCACGGCATACCAGAGGACGCGCAGCCGCGCCGGGGTGATCCGTCCGCTGGGCGCCGAGGTCGTCGTCGGTTCTGAGGTGAGAAGGGTGGTCGTCATGGGCGGTGCCCTTACTAACGCAGGTAGGTGACGCGGGGGTGGGTGCCGAGCTCTTCCTTGAGGTGGAAGGCTCGCGGGCTGGCGTTCAGCAACGAGACCAGGCTCTCGGGATCTGCGATGTCGCCGAAGTAGCGGGCGTCGCCGATGCAGGTCTCGACGCAGGCCGGCTCCTCACCGCGTTTGAGCCGGTGGGCGCAGAAGGAGCACTTGCGCACGGTCCCGATGGGGGCCTTGGCGCCGCCACGGACGCCGTGGGGCTTGCCGTAGTCCGGCGCGGTCACCGCGTTGGCGCCCTGCATCTCGCCCTCGTAGCTGTCGCCGAAGTCGAACGAGCGGGCACCATACGGGCAGGCCGCCATGCAGTACCTGCACCCGATGCAACGGTCGGCATCGATGACGACGATCCCGTCCTCGCGCTTGTAGGTGGCCGAAACGGGGCACACCGCGACGCAGGGCGGGTTCTCGCACTGCATGCATGGACGGGGGATGTTGACATGCCGGACGTTCGGGAACTGCCCGGCCTCATCCTCCAGCACGACGTTGTAGCTCACCCCCGGTGGCGTGCGGTTCTCCACTTTGCAGGCGACGGTGCACGAGTCGCACCCGACGCACTTGGCGAGGTCGATCACCATTCCCCACTGCGGACTGGCCGAGCTCTTGGCTCCAACTCCCATGCGCACCTCCCAGGACCGTGCCCCGGCCCAAAAGGGACCGAAACCTCTCCTACTATAGAAAGTAGTAGTTCCCCGGTACTATAGGCAGTAGTAGCTCCCTGCACCAGCAGGATGTGTTGAGGATCACTATCAGCTACCTCACTGCGCTCTATGCGGCATAGTAGGGACATGCCCACGGACAGGTTCACGTACACCGAGTCCCGGCGCACGCTGGAGGCCGCCCTCTTGACGACCGCGGGCGCCCTTCTGAAGCGGCTGCCTGGGCAGGTCCTGTGCGCGACGAAGCCCTCGGTGAGGGCCAGTGCCTGAGCCACGCAGCGCGATTCCTCGCCTGGGCGCGCTCGAGCAGGAGATTATGGACATCCTGTGGGACTGTCCCGAGCAACTACGGACCCGCGACGTCCTTCAACGCGTGACGTCACATACCCTCGCCTACACGACGGTGGCGACGGTGCTGACCAACCTGGTGAAGAAGGGGATGGTCGAGCGGATCAGCGCCGATCGCAGCTGGGCCTACCGACCGCTGCAAACGCGAAGCCAGTATGCGGCAGGGCTGATGGCACAGGCACTGACCATCAGCGAGGACCCCGCGGCGTCGTTCCTGCACTTCGTGGAGACGATGTCCGAGGAGGATGCAACCCTTCTGCGTGAGCTCCTCGTCAACCCCGCCCACGAGTCCGGACTTGGGCTGTCTGGCCCCACAGTTCCGCGGGAAACGTGATTCCACTCGCGCTGACCCTGGCGCTCCTGGTGCTCCTCGTTGCAGGGGCGACGATCGGACCCCGCGTGCTCGGCGGACCCACCCCGACCTTTAGTGCGCGCCCACGGCTTGGGATCACGATCTGGACGGTCTCAGCGGCCGTGTGGACA
>JANOHS010000358.1:0-8908 GCA_031406655.1 Micrococcales bacterium | reverse complement strand
TCTACCTCCTGGTCGGCGGTGCGATCGGAGCGAATCACGTCAGCGGTGTCGGGCCAATCCTGCTACACGTTGGTGGCCCGCTGATCTTGGCCGACGTCGTGATCTGCCTGCTCAACGCCGTGATCCTCTCGGGAATCGTGCGGCTGACCCAGGGTACCCCGATCCGCCGGTTCGTCCTGGGAATGTTGGGAAGCTCCGGCTTGGCCTACGTCGGTTACGGCCTCATCGGTTTTTTGTTCGTCGTGCTGTGGATCCCCGCTGGGGTGGGTCCGTTCAGCGCCGTGCTGATCCTGGCGCCCCTGTCCGCGGCGCGTTGGGCGTTCGTGCAGTATGGCGACGAGCAGCGCGCCCACGAGCGCACGCTGAGCGCCTTGGTCGCAGCCGTGGAGACCAAGGACCTGTACACGCGGGGCCACAGCGAGCGAGTGGCGCTTCTGTGCGACCTGATGGCCGGCTCCCTGACGCTGAGCCACCAGGACACGAGTCCCTGCGTTACGCCGGGATGCTGCACGACATCGGCAAGCTAGCCATCCCGGCCCGGGTCCTGCGAGGCGCCGACGGGCCCTCGGTCGCGGACCTCACCAGCATTGCCACCCACGCCGCGCGCGGCGTCGAGATGTTACGCGGAATCGATTTCCTCGAAGGGTCGTTCGACGCGATTCTGCACCATCACGAACGCATGGACGGCCGCGGCTATCCGGGCGGCCTGAGCGGTGAGGAGATCCCGATCTTCGCGCGGATCATCTCGGTGGCGGACGCCTTCGACTCACTCACCACGTCGCGATCGCACCGCGACGCATACACCGTCGAGGACGCAGTCGCCGAGCTGCACCGACGCAGTGGTTCCCAGTTCGACCCGTCGATCGTGGCTGCCCTTGAGCACGGGCTGGCCCGGCACATCTGGACACCCACCCAGCTCGAGCCGGCCCTGATGGCCACTGCCGGTCGCGCGTTCGACCACGACGACCCCGCGGCGTCCGACCTCATGAGCGAGCCTGCGGGGAATGGGCCGGGAGCGCCTGCGCTTGCCGGCTCCGAACCCCGCAGTGTGGCCTCGGCTTCGGCCATGGTGATCGTGGCCCGGGAGAACCCACCGTGAGCGAGCGCAGGAGGCTGCTCAAGATCGAGGTCCTCATCCGGGTCCTGGGGGCAGCCCTGATCGCAGGAACCATCGTGGTCGTCGGTGTCCGTTTCCGTGAGCCGGCGATGTTCCCGTTGCTGCCGAGCGTGGGGGTCTTCTTCGTCGCGATCGTCGTTGGCGAGCTGTTCCGGGTCACGCTGCCCGGCAGCCGTCATACGGCGCCGATAGCGACCGCTGCAGCCCTGGCGTTCGCGATGACAGTGAGCTCCCCGGACGGTTCGTCCGCGGGCTACCAGGCCGCGCTGGTCGTCGCGGTCACCGCCATCGCGATGGCTGTTGGGTCGATCCCCGACGTGGTTCGCGGGCGGCCGGTTCGACTGGCCGACCTGGTCAACCGCCTGATCGGCATCGCTGTGGCGGCGATGCTCTTCCGCGAGGTCCCGATCTCGCAGGGTCGCACCGTCCTCGACCTCCAGGCGAGCTGGCCGCCATACGTCCTGGCTCTGGTGATGGTGCTCGTCTCAGCGATCGCGCTCGCGGTCGAGGTGTTCCTGCTGGCCTCGGTGCGTGCCGCCCGCTCCCACGCCCCTTTCGCGAGGACCCTTGAGGACGAGTTCCGGGCGGCGTTGGGACTGACTGCCGCCCTCAGCGCCACCGGCGCGCTGATCGCCCTGGCCGAGCGGCCACTGGGCATCGTGGCCATCCCGTTGTTCTTGTTCCCACTGGTCCTGACCCAGTTCGCCGTGCGGCGACACAGCGCGATCCGCCGGACCTATCGGCAGACGATCCGGACCCTCTCCCGGCTCACCGAGTTCGCCGGCTACACCGAGCCGGGGCACGCGTCGCGCGTGGCCGAGCTCTCCATGGCCATGGGCCACGAGCTGGGCATGTCCGAGCGCGAGGTGCTCGAGCTGGAGTATGCCGCGCTGCTGCACGACATCGGCCAGGTCTCTCTGGTCGAGCCGATCCCCGGCGGCGCAACCGTGCTGGCGGCTCCGGCGGACCAGCGCCGGATTGCCCACGACGGCGCCGAGATCGTCCGCCAGACAGGCGTGCTGGACAACGTCGCTGTCATCCTGGAGGCACAGACCACTCCGTACCGTCAGGTGCGCGAGCTCGGCGAGGACCTGCCACTATCCAGTCGAATCATCAAGGTCTGCAACGCTTATGACGACCTGGCGGGCGGAAAGGCCGACGCCGCAGGACGAAATGCTGCGATCGAACGGATCCACCTCGGGCTGGGATACGAGTACGACCCACGTGTTGTCGATGCCTTGATCGGGGTCCTTGCCCGCCAGCAGTAGGCACCGTCCCGTGGGGTATGCCGCGGGGCGGGGTCGCGCGCAACCCCGCCCCTCGGCATACCGCGTCGTGCTCAGGCCTTCGGCGGCTCCTGCACCGCATCCGGCTGGGCAGGGGACTCCTCGTGAGGCACCGTGCGCTCCATGCCGGCCATCTGCGAGTACAAGCGCCACCGTTCGTCGGCGTCCGACTGCGCGAGGTCGAGCAGGTGCTCGCTGCGCTCCTTGTCGCTGCGGGCCAACATCGAGAACCGGGTCTCGGCGAGGGCGAACTCGCGAATCGGCACGGTCGGCTTCTTGGAGTCCAGCTTGAACGGGTGAGCCTCGGTCTCCTCGCTGGGGCGGAACCGGTACAGCGGCCAGTAACCGCTGGCCACCGCGGTCTTCTGGTGCGTCATCGAGGTCGACATCTCGATCCCGTGGGCGATGCAGGTGCCATAGGCGATCACGACCGAGACTCCGGGGTGCGCCTGGGCCTCGAGCATGGCCCTCACCGTCTGCTGCTCGTTCGCGCCGATCGCGACCTGCGCGACGTAGACGTCGCCGTAGACCTGGGCGATCGCGCCGAGGTCCTTCTTCGCCGTGGACTTGCCCGAGGACGCGTACTTTGCCGCAGCGCCACGCGGGGTCGACTTCGAGGCCTGGCCCCCGGTGTTGGAGTAGACCTCGGTGTCGAGGATCAGGATGTTCACGTTCCGGCCGGAGCCGAGCACGTGGTCCAGACCGCCGTAGCCGATGTCGTAGGCCCAGCCGTCACCACCGACGATCCAGACCGTCTTCTCGACCAGCTCGTCGGCAAGACTGCGCAGGTGCCGGGCGGCCGAGGCCTGTTCGCCGGCCGCGCCGTCGAGGAGTGCAGCGTCCAGGGCGCTCTTCAGCAGCTCGACGCGGCCTCGCTGAGCCACGATCCCGGTCTCGTCGCTCTGGTTGGCACTGAGCAGTGCCTCCGCCAGCTCCTCGCCGATCAGGACAGTCAGCTCGGAGACGTAGCGGCGGGCTTCACCGTGCTGCTGCTCCCAGCCAAGGCGAAGCCCCAGTCCGAACTCCGCGTTGTCCTCGAACAGCGAGTTCGCCCAGGCCGGGCCCCGGCCATCGGCGTTGACGGAGTACGGGGTGGTCGGCAGGTTCCCGCCGAAGATCGACGAGCACCCGGTCGCGTTGGCGATGATCATCCGATCGCCGAAGAGCTGGGTCAGCGTCTTGAGGTACGGGGTCTCGCCACAGCCTGAACACGCACCCGAGAACTCGAAGAGCGGCTGGAGCTGGGACACGCCCTTGACCGTGTCGTGGCGCACCTTCGTCCGGTCGATCTCCGGGATGGTCAGGAAGTGCTCGTAGCTCGTCCGGAGCCCGTCACGGCTCTCAAGGGCGCCGACGAGGTCGAGCGACTTGTGACTCGGGTCGGTCTTGGAGACCGCGGGGCAGACATCGACGCAGATCCCGCAGCCGGTGCAGTCGTCGGCGGCGATGGCGATGCTGAGCCGGTAGTCGGGCAGGTCCCGCGACTTGAACGGCATGGACTGGAACCCATCGGGTGCGCCTTCGATCAGCGCCTCCGGGAAGATCTTGATCCGCACCGCGGTGTGCGGGCAGGTCACGGCGCACTTGCCGCAGTCGGTGCACAGGTCCGGGTCCCAGATCGGGAGGTCCTGGGCGATCGCCCGCTTCTCCCACTGGGCCGTGTCGGTGGGCCACGTGCCGTCAGCCGGCATGGCGCTGACCGGCAGCAGGTCGCCCTCGCCGCGAATCAGACGCGCCGTGACCCGGCTGACGAACTCGGGAGCGTTGCCGGGCATCGGCGGCATGCGGTGAAGGGTGCTCGACACCTCCGCCGGAACCTTGACCTCGCTCAGCTCGCTGAGCGCCTTGTCGACGGCGAGGAAGTTCTTCTCGACGACGGAGCGCCCGCGCTTGCCGTACTCCTTCTCGATCGAGGCCTTGATCCGCGGGATGACCTCGTCCTGGGGCAGCACGCCCGAGACGTGGAAGAAGCAGGGCTGCATGATCGTGTTGATCCGCGCGCCGAGACCGACATCCCTGGCCACCGCGTGCGCGTCGATCACGAACAGCTTCATGTTCTTGTCGATCAGCTGTTGCTGCACCTCGACGGGCAGCTGGTCCCAGACCTGGTCGTCCGGGTATGGGGAGTTCAGCAGCAGCGTCCCTCCCGGGTTGGCCAGCTCGAGGACCTTCATCGTGCGCAGGATCGAGAACTGGTGGACGCCGATGACGTCGGCCTTCTCGATCAGGTAGGTCGAGCGGATCTCGTCCTTGCCGAACCTCAGGTGCGAGACCGTCGACCCACCGGACTTCTTCGAGTCCAGGACGAAGTAGCCCTGGACGTACTGGTCCGTACCCTCCCCGATGATCTTGATCGAGTTCTTGTTGGCACCCACCGTGCCGTCCGAGCCGAGGCCGAAGAACACCGCGGTGACTGCTGTATGCGGCACGGCGAAGTCCGCGTCGGGCTCGAGCGAGAGGTGGGTGACGTCGTCCACGATGCCGACCGTGAAGCGGCGCTTCGGCTTGTCCCGGCCCAGCTCGGTGAAGACACCGGCCACCATCGGCGGAGTGAACTCCTTGCTCGACAGGCCGTAGCGGCCGCCGATGACGGTGGGCAGCGTGCCGCCGCCGTTGAACATGACGCTGTCCATCAGGGCCGAGGAGACGTCCAGGTGCAGCGGCTCGGCTGGCGCGCCGGGCTCCTTGCAGCGGTCGAGGACGGCAATGTGCTTGGTGGTCGCGGGGATCGCCCCGAGGAAGGCCTCGACCGGGAACGGCCGGTACAACCGCACGGTGATGTAGCCGACCTTCTCGCCGCGGGCGACGAGGGTGTCCACGGTCTCGCGGACCGCGCCTGCCCCGGAACCCATGATCACGATGACCCGCTCCGCGTCCGGAGCGCCGTGGTAGTCCACGAGGTTGTACTGTCGTCCGGTCCGCTCAGCGAACTCATCCATGGTCTGCTGGACGATGCCGGGCACGGCGTCGTGGTAGGAGTTGCTCGCCTCGCGGCCCTGGAAGAAGACATCGGGGTTCTGGGCGGAACCCCGTAGCGTCGGGGCGTCGGGGGTCAGCCCGCGCAGCCGGTACTCCAGCACCAGGTCGTCCGGCAGCATGGCCTTCATGTCGTCTTCGTCGACGCGGTTGATCTTGTTGATCTCGTGCGAGGTGCGGAACCCGTCGAAGAAGTGCAGGAACGGCACCCGGGCTCGCAGCGTGGCGGCGTGCGAGACGAGGGCCAGGTCCTGTGCCTCTTGCACGGACGCGGAGCAGAGCATTGCCCAGCCGGTCATCCGTGCGCTCATCACGTCGGAGTGATCTCCGAAGATCGACAGCGCGTGGGTGGCCAGGGTCCGGGCGGCGACGTGGATCACGCAGGGGGTGAGCTCGCCGGCGATCTTGTACATGTTGGGCAGCATCAGCAGCAGACCCTGGGACGAGGTGAAGGTCGTGCCGAGCGCGCCCTTCTGGATGGCGCCGTGCAGGGCGCCGGCCGCGCCGGCCTCGGACTGCATCTCGATGACCTCGGGGACCGAGCCCCAGAGGTTCGTCCGTCCGGCGGCGCTCCAGGCGTCGGCGTGTTCGCCCATGGTCGAGGCGGGGGTGATCGGGTAGATCGCGATCACCTCGCTGCAGGCATGTGCGACTCGGGCAGCAGCTTCGTTGCCGTCGACACACTCCCAGGTCACGTCTGTGACTTCGCCCGCGCTTACGCCTGTCATACGATCCTCCGAAATACGTCAAGAACTGCCCGAAATCCGCCCAATTTTGCCTTTGATCACGCTACGGATGACCGTCCCTATCGCCTAGGGAACAAGGTCCCGCTGCCCAGTCAGCCCATCCTGACCTGATGGGCGAACCCGGGTGGCTCGATTAAGGACCGCATGAGACCGAGATCGGGGCCTTCACCCGAAGCAGTAACATCCGCCATACAGCCCCCTCGCGTTCAGGAGATGTCAATGCCTTCACCCAGCCCCGGCTACTCGATCACGATCCGCGTCGAGGTGCCCGCCGTGGCGACCGCGACGGCCGCCCTCACCAGCGCCGTGGGCTCGGCAGGGGGCGCGCTGACCGCGCTTGACGTCGTGGAGAGCCAGACGGCCCGCATGGTGGTAGACGTCACCTGTGACACCTCGGACGAGGCGCACGCCGAGCTGATCACCAAGGCCATCGCCAAGATCCCCGGCGCGGCCGTTCGCAAGGTCAGCGACCGCACCTTCCTGATGCACCTCGGCGGCAAGATCGAGGTCGTTCCCAAGGTGCCGTTGAAGCACCGCGACGACCTGTCCCGGGCATACACGCCTGGCGTGGCCCGCGTCTGTCTGGCCATCGCCGAGCACCCCGAGGACGCGCGTCGCCTGACCATCAAGAGAAACACGGTGGCCGTCGTCACCGACGGTTCCGCGGTGCTGGGTCTGGGCAACATCGGCGCGGCCGCGGCGCTGCCCGTGATGGAGGGAAAGGCGGCCCTGTTCAAGCAGTTCGGCGGCGTCGATGCCTGGCCAGTCTGCCTGGACACCCAGGACACCGACATGCTGGTGGAGATCGTCCGGGCCATGGCCCCCGTCTACGGCGGCATCAACCTGGAGGACATCTCGGCCCCCCGTTGCTTCGAGATCGAGGCCCGGCTGCGCGAGATGCTCGACATCCCGGTGTTCCACGACGACCAGCACGGCACAGCCATCGTGGTGCTCGCGGCTCTGACGAACGCGCTCCGGGTCGTGGGCAAGCGCATCGAGGACGTGCGCATCGTGGTGTCCGGCGTCGGCGCGGCAGGGCAGGCCATCATCAGGCTTCTGCTCGCCCAGGGAGCCGGCGAGATCATCGGCTGCGGTCGTGGCGGCGCCGTGCATTCAGGGCAGGAGGGCATGGACCAGTTCCGCCGCTGGATTGCCGAGCACACCAACAGCGCGAACCTCGAGGGCTCGCTCAAAGAGGTCCTGGTGGGGGCGGACGTCTTCATCGGCGTCTCGGCTCCGGACCTGCTGACCGGTGACGACATCGCGACCATGGCGCCCGACTCCATCGTCTTTGCTCTGGCCAACCCCGTGCCCGAGGTAGATGCCGTAGCCGCCAGCGCGCACGCCGCCGTGGTCGCCACCGGACGCTCGGACTACCCGAACCAGATCAACAACGTTCTCGTCTTTCCCGGGTTCTTCCGTGGTCTGCTCGACGCCGGCGTCTCTGACATCAGTGACGAGATGCTGATCGCGGCGGCGAAGGCCATCGCGGACACGGTCAAGCCGGACGAGCTCAACCCCAGCTACATCGTTCCCAGCGTCTTCGACGCCACCGTGGCTCCGGCCGTGGCGGCGGCGGTGCGCGGGGTGGCAAACCCGGGGTGACGTCAGCCGGCGATGGACGGAGCCCGGTGCCCTAGGCGATGACCAAGTAGTCGTAGCTCAGGGTCCGTGCTTCGCGCAGCGCCACCATGCGGGCCGCTTCGTCCACCAGGTGGGTGGTGTCTTCGCGGTCCACAACGGTGATGTCCCAGTCAGCCTCGTCGAGACCGCTCCGCAGCTTGTTCACGGTCATCGTCCCGGCCGATCCTTCAGACAGGACCAGAAGTCGCTTCTTCACGACTGGTTCCTTGCTCCTGGTAATGGTGTTTCTTTCTTGAGCCACCACGCTACGAAGCAATGAACACCGTCAGTAAGGCCAAAGGTCCCCACCCTGTCTCACGCCCTTCGGCATAGGTTGAAGCCCGAGACGAGACGAGCCAGGCAGATAGACTCCCGCGCGCAGGTGTGCGTCGAAGGGGTTGGCATATGTCGACGCTCGTGCATAAGTGAAAGGTCATAGGAATGTTGCCCATTGGACCACTGGCGATCGCGCTGCGTCGCGGCCAAGCGAGATCCGACTCACGAAGGGCGCTGGCGCTGGCGCTCGCGCTAGCCATCCTTCTGGTCGCCGGCGTGGGTGTTCTTCTGGCTGGGTAAGGCGATGGGAGACCCTGGGCCAGGTTGTGTCTGCGTCTGGAAAGGTGAGTAGCTATGGGCAACGAACTGCCACAACTCATCGTCGCCGACGCCGCCGCGTGGCGGACGTGGCTCGCCGGACATCACGACGATCCGATCGGGGTGTGGCTTGTCCTCGCCAAGAAGGGCACGACCGAGCCGACCAGTCTCACCTACGACCAGGCGCTGGATGAATCTCTCTGCCTCGGCTGGATCGATGGTCAGGCCCGGCTCCGCGACGAGTACACCCACCAGCGACGTTCTACTCCGCGTCTGGCCCGCAGCGGGTGGTCGAGACGCAACGTGGGCATCGTGGAACGGTTGAGGGCTGAGGGCCGGATGCATGAGGCGGGCCTTGCCGAAGTGGCGCGGGCCAAGGCGGACGGTCGCTGGGAATCCGCCTACGCCGGCCAGGCGAGCATTGAGGTGCCATGCTCGCCGAAGGCAAGACGATCTACCCGCAGAAGCGAACGCAAGCCGGCTGAGGGTTGACCAGAGAGCGTAGTGCCAGGCGATCGGGCCGTCGCTGGACGCTGACAACCTGACCCGTATGCAAGCGGTTCGAG
>JANOHS010000353.1:0-7316 GCA_031406655.1 Micrococcales bacterium | reverse complement strand
CTCCATGCCGGTAGTCTGCAGCCCGAGCGAGCGGATCCGGTCGCGTCGGAAGCCGCGCATACCGCAGTGAAAGTCGTGGGCGGGAATGTGGAAGAACAGCCGCCCGAGGAACGAGAGCACCGGGTTCCCCACGTAGCGGTGCACCCACGGCATGGCCCCGGGGGCGATGCCGCCGGCGAAACGGTTGCCCATCACGAGGTCCGCACCGCCGCGGAGCGCCTCCAGGAACGGACCCAGCCGGTCCAACGCGTAGCTGTCGTCGGCGTCGCCCATGATGACGTAGGTGCCCTGGGCGCTCTCGATCCCCGCGCGCAGAGCCGCTCCATAACCCCGGACCGGCACGTCCACCACGCGCGCGCCCGCGGCTCGCGCAATGTCCTGGGAGCCGTCCGTACTGCCGTTGTCGGCGACCACGACCTCTCCGTCGACGCCGAGCTCCTCGAAGCTCCAGAGCGCCTTGCGGATCACGGTCTCGAGAGTCTCCGCCTCATCGAGACAGGGCAGGACGACACTGAGCTCGACAACACTGTGCTCGACGTCAGCCACGGGTTCGCCCGACGGCAAAGACCGACTGCCCGAAGGGGGGACGCACCCGGGCCTCGATCGCGCGGGCAACAGGCACGACGGCGCGGTCCCACAACCGCACGGTGGGGCCGTCCTGCGGTGTCATTTTCATCAGGCGCATGCCGACGAACCAGGCCAGCAGACCCGGGGCGTTGACGTAGTGGATGCGCTCGACGTCCAGGCCGGCCTGCTCGTATGCCGTGCGCAGGCTGGCCACGGTGTAACGCCGATAGTGCCCGACCTTTCGGTCGAAGTCGCTCATCGCGAACTCGAAGGCGGGCACGAACACCACGACCGCACCGCCGGGCCGCAGGAGCTTGTTCGCCGATCGGAGTGCCTCAACGTCCTGCTCGATGTGCTCGAGGACGTTCATGGCGACCAGCGCGGTGTGGTCGGCCGACTGCGGGGAGAACACGTCGACATCGCGGACATCGACCCGCTGGTTCCCTGCGAACGTTCGCTGCAGATGCGCGAACCGACTCGGGTCGCGGTCGCTGACGGTGATCTGAGGGGTACCGCTGTCGATCCAGGTCTGGGCGTAGTCCCCCAGGCCGCTGCCGATCTCGAGCGGGTGCTCGCCCAGGTAGGGGCGTACGAGGCTGGTGAGCCAGGCGTGGTAGCGGACCGCTGTGGTCAGGGACTCCAGCGTGCAGGACTGCAGCTCGCTGTCACCGGAAACCGGCTGGTCCGCGTCGTGTTCCATATCTCCACCCTGCTCGACATCTCAATCTTTGACGGCACTCACCCTTACACAGCCTCGTCCAGACCCTGCCACGCGCAGGGCGACTCCTTACCGTCAGCGCCTGCGGCGGGCCGTCCCGAAGATCGACCGGGTGATCTCGCGGCCGATCACAGTGCCGGCCGAGCGCAGCATCGACCTGAACGCGCTCGACGTGACGACCTGTTGGACCATCGACTCCTCGGCCTTGGGCTCGCGACCCTGCGGTGCCTGGTCACCTGAAGGAACCGGTGCCGGCGCCTGCTCGGGTGTCGGCGCTGCCTGGATACGTGCCTGCAGCCTCTCGTAGGCGGACTCGCGGTCAACCAGCTCGGCATACCTGCCCTTGATAACGGATGCCGAAATCACCTGCTGGACAACGGAATCCGCCGAAGGCGCCATCGTCGACTGCGGGGCTCGCATACGGGTCCAGGCGACGGGCGTGGGAGCACCACGCTCGGACAGGACCGTGATGACGGCCTCGCCGGTGCCGAGCTGGGTCAACAGCTCTTCCAGGTCGTAGCCACTGTGCGGGAACGTCGAGACCGTGGCCTTGAGCGCCTTGGCGTCCTCCGGCGTGAACGCGCGCAGCGCATGCTGGACCCGGTTGCCCAGCTGGGCCAGAACGCCCGACGGTACGTCCTTGGGGGTCTGGGTCACGAAGAAGACGCCGACCCCCTTGGAGCGAATCAGCCGCACGGTCTGCTCGATCGCGTCAAGGAAGCTCTTGCTGGCGTCGTCGAACAGCAGATGGGCCTCGTCGAAGAAGAAGACGAGCTTGGGCTTCTCGACATCACCGACCTCGGGCAGGTCATGGAACAGGTCTGCAAGCAGCCACATGAGGAACGTCGAGAACAGCTTGGGCCGGTCCTGGACGTCTGGCAGCTCGAGGCAGGTGACGATGCCCTTTCCGTCCGGGGCCAGGCGCATCAGATCGGCTGTGTCGAACTCGGGCTCGCCGAAGAACACCTCAGCGCCCTGGTCGGAGAACGCGATCAGGTTGCGCAGGATGACCCCGGCCGTGGCCGTCGACAAGCCGCCGAGATCCTTGAGGTCCTGCTTGCCCTCGTCCGAGGTGAGGTAGGAGATCACGGCCCGCAGGTCCTTGATGTCGAGCAGGGCCAATCCCCGCGAGTCAGCAAAGTGGAAGACCAGCCCCAGGCTGGACTCCTGGGTCTCGTTGAGCCCCAGCACCTTTGACAGAAGGGTCGGCCCGAACGAGGTGATCGTGGCCCGGATCGGGATGCCGTTACCCAGGCCACCCAGGGACAGGAACTCCACCGGATACGCGGCGCCCACCCACTCCTGTCCGACGTCCTTGGCACGGGCGGCGACCCGCTCGCCGGCCACCCCCGCGGTCGCCATACCGGAGAGGTCGCCCTTGATATCGGCGAGGAAGACGGGCACCCCCTGACCCGAGAGCTGCTCGGCCATCAGCTGGAGAGTCTTGGTCTTGCCGGTACCAGTGGCTCCGGCAACGAGACCGTGGCGGCTCATGGCTACGAGCGGCAGTCGCACCGGCACATCGGGGTGGGCCGTGCCATCGGTCACGGCAGCACCGAGGTCCAGGGCCGGACCGGCGAAGAGGTACCCCTGCCTGATCTGGTCGAGCTGGCTGTTGGCTGCGCTGACATCGGTCACGATCGGCACTTTAGTCCGGCGCCGGCAGCGTCCGCCTAAACTGTCGCGATGATCTTCAAAGCCTTGGGCGAGGGGCGCCCCTACCCGGCACACGGACTGGAGACGGCCCGGGACTGGGCCGAGGTCCCGCCGCGTATGGTCCGACTCGATGAGCTGACCACCACCAAACGCAATCTCGATCTGGCTGCGTTGTTGTCGGAGGACTCCACCTTCTACGGCGACCTGTTCGCCCACGTGGTGCAGTGGGAGGGGACCCTTTACCTCGAAGACGGCCTGCACCGGGCCCTGCGCGCCGCGCTCCAGCAACGACCCGCCCTGCATGCACGCGTGCTGGTGCTATGACAAACGGCCCTGAGCCGTCATGATCGGCACATAGGACCGAGCGGGGGGAGGCTAGCAGTGGATTACGCGCAGGAGTCCGGACCCTCGAGCAACCGCCTACGTCGGCGCCGCCGCGCCGCACTCACCCTGACCGTCGTCTTCCTGCTGATGCTCGGGACCTTCGCGTATGCCGCGGCCTACTTCCAGGGATGGGTCGGTGACAGGGTGCCCAAGCCCGTGGCGAGCCCTGCCTGTGAGGCAGTCACCCCGGTTCGGGCCGTGAAACCTGGCGCCGTGACGGTCAACGTCTACAACGCGACGAATCGACAAGGTCTGGCGGCCTCCGTCGCAAAGTTGTTGCGAGCACAGGGTTTCAAAGTCCGTGAGGTCGCAAATGACCCTCTGGACAGGCAGATCGCCGGGGTCGGCGAGGTCCGGCGCGGACCAACCGGTGAGGCCGGAGCCATCCTTGTGGCGACGAGGCACCAGGGTGCCAAGGTCGTGCGCGACGAGCGCACCGATGCAACGGTCGACCTGGTTCTTGGCGAGAAGTTCACCGCACTGCGCGCTCCACCGAAGGTCACACCGGCGCAGGCGACCAAACCCACACCCACGCCCACCCCCTCCTGCTGACAGGTCGGTGCCTGCGGACCGACCGCTGTCCATTGCAGCGCCGCGCGTCTCGCCCACCATGACATGCTGCTGCCCATGGGCTTCTTCGTGCTGGAGTACCGCTATGCGGACATGGAGGCGCGCGCCCGCGTCCGGCCCGACCACCTGGCCTACCTGAGGTCGCTGCTGGAAGAGGGCGCGCTCGTCCTTGCCGGTCCGGTCGGAGACGGGTCGGGCGCCATGATGGTGCTGCAGGTGGCCTCGGAGCAGGAGGCGCAACGCGTCGTCATGCGCGATCCCTATACGGCTGCCGGGGTTGGCGTCGACCACGTGCTGCGACCCTGGAACGTCGTCATCCCCGCTCAGCCCGTCTAGCGGGGCCCAACAGCCGAGCCGTTGGGCACGAGGACTCTAGGTTGCGTCCTCGTCATAGGGCGTGGGCTCCGCCGCCGGACGCCTTGTTGAAGACTGCGCCTTGGCGTCGGGGACCCGGCTCTCGTCGGACCCGTCGTCCATCAGAGCCTCACGGACGATTCGGCGGGGGTCGTACTGACGGGGGTCGTACTGCTTCCAGTCGACGTCATCGAACTCGGGCCCCATCTGCTCGCGCAGCTGCACCTTGGCCGTGTCTGCCAGACCCTTGAGCTGGCGAACCATCCTGGCCAGCTTGGCGGAGTACTCCGGCATCCGCTCAGGGCCGATCACCAGCAGGGCGACCACCACGACGATCACCAGCTCCCAGCCGTTGATGTCGAACAACACGTGTGGACCTCGCGATTCGAAAGAGGCGGTCAGTCGGCCGCTTGCAGTGTCATCTTGACAGTTCGCTCGGTGGTTCCGCGACGCACGGTCATCTCAACCTGGTCTCCGACAGACCTGGCGCGGATCGCGACGACGAACTCATCCGGACTGGTGATCGGCCGGCCGTCGAAGAAGATGATCAGGTCGCCGGGCTGCAGCCCGGCCTTGTCGGCCGGCCCACCCTTGGTGATGGGCGGTCCGTTCGTGCTCTCACCAGCGATCTTGACACCCTCCCCCTCGTAGGTCGTGTCAAGCATGACGCCGATGACGGGATGGGTGGCCTTGCCGGTGGCGATCAGCTGCTCGGCGGTCTTGCGTGCCTGGTCGCTGGGTATCGCGAATCCGACGCCGATGTTGCCGGACTGGCCGCCTGCAGGGTCCCCGGAGCCCGCAAGGCGGGCGATCGCGGAGTTCACGCCGATGACTCGACCAGCCATGTCGAGCAGTGGTCCGCCCGAGTTGCCCGGGTTGATGGCCGCATCGGTCTGGATGGCGTTGATGAACGTCGCCGTCGAGTCAGCCGACCCAGCCGGCGTCACGGCCCGGTTGAGCGCGCTCACGATGCCGCTGGTGACCGTGCTGTCCAAACCCAGCGGCGCGCCCACGGCGATGACCGGGTCGCCGACGACCACTGACGAGGAGTCGCCCATCGCCAGTGCCGGCAGGTCGTTGCGGTCCACCCGGATCACGGCCAGATCGTAGGACTCGTCGCGGCCGATGATCTCGGCGTCGGCGGTCTTGCCATCAGAGAAGTGCACGGTGATCTTGCCCGACGCTGCTGCAGCATCCACCACGTGGTTGTTGGTCAGGATGTAGCCATCCCTGCGCAGCACGAATCCGGAGCCGGTGCCGGAGGCATCGGACCCGTCGACCTTGATCGTCACCACACTGGGCAGGCTCCTGGCAGCGATATCGGCGATGGACCCTGCCGGGCGGTCGGTCGAGCCTGCAGGTGGAACAGCCAGCGTTGGGGAGCCACCATCGCGCCGGCTCACGAGGAACCCGCCGGCGACGCCCCCGAAAACCGCGGCCACCAGGGCCATGGCCAGGGCTCCGGCCACGATGCCGGAGATGACACCGGCACCCAGGCCACCGGAACCCAGGCCACCGGGGCCACGGCCCCCGTCGGGGCCGGCGGTGGCCGGCGGTGGAGCCCAAGGCTGGTCAGAGGCGGGTACCAACGACGACGGTGGGTGTGCGCCAGAGTCCGCGGAGGCCGGCGGTGCAACCGGCGGAGGCTGGTGCAGGAAGGGGCTGCCGGTGGGTGGTGGGTAGCTGACCAACGGGGTGGTGTGCTCGAGGCTCACCGGAGCCGTGAGCTGCTCTGGGGCGGGCTCTTCTCGCCCCTCAGAAGTGCGCTGCTCGTCGGTCATGGGTCGATTGTGCCCAAAGCTGGCTGTTGTCGCACGCCTGGCCACGGCCCGGCGACGGGGACAGCCGTGGCGACCGCCCGGTTGATGCTCAGGTAGGAGGCGGGCTGGCTGCTCGTGGCATCGACGCCGGACGCATCGGTGACCGCGGCAGCGGAGGGGAACCGGACGACCGGAAGGGTCGCTGCCGAGGGTTCCACGCCGCTCACGCCCACGCTCCACGCGGCCGCTGCCGAAGCGCCCGCTGCCAGGCTGGCCAGCAGTGCCGCCCGCACCGGCGACCGGTGCATGGCTGGCGCTGAACGGGCCACGACCGCGAGCGATGGGGGGCGCCTCGTCGGGGACGTGGGCTCCGAGGAGAGGGCCATACCGAGCAAGGCCGACTCCAGGCGACTCGACGGCGCAGGGGTGGCTGCAGTCCGAAGGGAGCTGAGCAGGCGACGCTCGGCATCCGCGGCGTTCCGGCAGCCGGGACAGATCGCGACGTGCTGGTCGCAGGCGAGGAGTGTCGCGGCCGGAAGGCTGCGATCCGCATACGCGTTGAGCATCGCGTCCAGGTGTCGTGGCGCGACCACCGAGCGGGCGCCCAGGACGAAGCTCACCGGGTCCCCGGAACTACCCGCCCCAGCGCGAAGCCCCGACGGGCCCGCGTCGGCGAGACCTTCCTGGTGGGATCGGGAGCACGGTGCGCGAGCGCCTCACGCAGCTGTGAGCGACCGCGGTGGATGCGCGAGCGGACGGTGCCGAGCTTGATGCCCAGGGTGGTCGCAATCTCCTCGTACGACAGGCCTTCGATGTCGCACAGCACAACGGCGGCACGAAAGTCCGGAGTCAGCGCATCGAGGGCGTGCTGGACGTCGTCGTCGAAGTGGGTATCGGTGAAATGCTGCTCAGGACCGACCTCGCGGCTGGGCAGTCGGGCGGCCGCTTCGTCGGAGAGCGCGTCAAAACGGATCCGCTGCTTCCTGCGCATCTTGTCCAGGAACACGTTGGTCGTGATGCGGTGGAGCCAGCCTTCGAAAGTGCCGGGCTGGTAGGAGTGCAACGACCGGAACACGCGGATGAACACGTCGTGGGTCAGGTCCTCCGCATCGTGCATGTTGCCGGTGAGGCGGTAGGCCAGGCGGTAGACCCTGGCCGAGTGCTGGGTGACGATCTCTTCCCAGGTCGGCGGGACCCAGGCGTGCCCGCTGGCACCTGCCGGCTCGAGCGCGTGCTGCATGTCGGCGCGGTCACTGGTGGTCGTGGTCACGTCATCTTCCTTTGGCTGGTGCAAAGTCGTCTCCAGG
>JANOHS010000338.1:0-3557 GCA_031406655.1 Micrococcales bacterium | reverse complement strand
GTGCCGCTGCCGACGGAGAAGAACGTCTTCGTCGTCATCCGTTCGCCGCACAAGTACAAGGACAGCCGCGAGCAGTTCGAGATGCGCACGCACAAGCGCCTCATCGACATTGTCGACCCGACCCCCAAGGCGGTCGACTCGTTGATGCGCCTCGACCTTCCGGCAGATGTCAACATCGAGATCAAGCTCTAAGGACGCATGCGATGACTAACGCTATTCAGCGCCCAGTCAAGGGCGTGCTCGGGGAGAAGCTCGGGATGACCCAGGTCTGGAACGCCGAGAACCTCCTCGTTCCCGTGACCGTGATCAAGGCCGGGCCCTGCGTCGTGACGCAGGTCCGCAATGCCGACGCGGACGGTTACGACGCTGTGCAGATCGCCTTCGGTGCGATCGACCCGCGCAAGGTGAGCAAACCCAGGATGGGCCACTTCGAGAAGGCCGGCGTCACGCCGCGCCGCCACCTCGTTGAGCTCCGCACCTCGGACGCCTCGTCCTACGACCTGGGCCAGGAGCTCACGGTCGAGACCTTTGAGTCGGGACAGGACGTCGACGTCGTCGGCACCACCAAGGGCAAGGGCTTCGCCGGCGTCATGAAGCGCCACGGCTTCCACGGTGACAGCGCGTCCCACGGTTCGCACAAGAACCACCGCAAGCCGGGCTCGATCGGCGCCTGCGCCACACCCGGTCGCGTGTTCAAGGGTATGAAGATGGCAGGTCGCATGGGCGGCGTTCGCCAGACCACCCAGAACCTCACGATCTACGCCGTGGACGCTGACAAGGGCTTGCTGCTGATCAAGGGCGCCGTTCCCGGCCCCCGTGGTGGCATCGTCCTCGTGCGCACGGCTGTCAAGGGAGCCTGATCATGCCGACCATCGACATTCTCAGCCCCGCCGGCAAGAAGGCCGGCTCGGTTGACCTCCCTGACGAGGTCTTCGACGTCCAGACCAACATCCCCCTGATCCACCAGGTGGTCGTCGGTCAGCTCGCCGCGGCACGTCAGGGCACGCACTCCACCAAGACGCGCGGCGAGGTGCGTGGTGGCGGTCGCAAGCCGCACGCCCAGAAGGGCACCGGTCGCGCTCGCCAGGGTTCGACGCGGGCGCCGCAGTTCGTGGGCGGTGGCGTCGTTCACGGGCCCAAGCCGCGTGACTACTCGCAGCGGACGCCCAAGAAGATGAAGGCTGCCGCATTGCGCGGAGCCCTGTCCGACCGTGCGCGTCACGGCCGGATCCACGTCTTCAGCTCGCTCGTCGAGGGCGAGCGCCCATCCACAAAGGCGGCATGGGCCATCCTGGACGGTCTGTCCGAGCGCAAGAACCTCCTCGTGGTGGTCGAGCGCAACGACGCCACCTCCTGGCGGAGCCTGCGCAACCTGGAGAACGTGCACGTGCTGGTTCCGGATCAGCTCAACACGTACGACGTCCTGTGCGCCGACGACATCGTCTTCACGCAGGGCTCACTGAGCACCTTCCTGGCAGGCCCCACCAAGGGCAGCCCGGCCAAGGCCGACCTCGAGGTCACTGTCGTCCAGGACGCCCCCAAGGCCGACAAGCCCGCGAAGGCCGAGAAGCCTGCACCGGCTGAAAAGCCCGCGAAGGCCGAGAAACTTGCACCGGCTGAAAAGCCCGCGAAGGCCGAGAAGCCGGCAACGACTGCCAAGGCCACCAAGGTCGAGGGCCCGTTCGGGCCCGACTCGGCCGAGCCACTGGCTGATGGCGCCGCCCCCGCGGGCTTCACCATCAAGGGCAACACGGGCTCGATGAAATACCACACGACCGAGTCGCAGTGGTACGACCGGACGGTCGCTGAGGTCTGGTTCCGGACGGCCGAAGCTGCCGAGGCCGCTGGCTTCGTTGCGCCCGGTTCCAAGGCCAAGGCTGCGGACGACGAGGAGGATGCCAAGTGAGCGCGTTGAACAAGGACCCCCGCGACATCTTGTTTGCCCCGGTGGTTTCCGAGAAGTCCTACGGTCTGCTCGATGAGGGCAAGTACACCTTCATCGTCGACCCGCGGGCCAACAAGACCGAGATCAAGATCGCCGTCGAGCGTGTTTTCGGCGTCAAGGTCGACTCGGTCAACACGCTGAACCGACAGGGCAAGACCCGTCGCACCAAGTTCGGCTTGGGCAAGCGCAAGAACACCAAGCGCGCGATCGTCTCCCTCAAGGAAGGCTCGATCGACATCTTCGGAGGTTCGGTCGGATGACCGGGCCGACGAGGACTCATCGGGACAACGGGAACTGAGGACTTCAGACAATGGGTATCCGTAAGTACAAGCCGACGACACCAGGTCGTCGTGGTTCGAGCGTCGCCGACTTCGTGGAGATCACGCGGACGACGCCGGAGAAGTCGCTGGTCCGTCCGCTCACCAAGAGCGGTGGCCGCAACAACGCCGGCCGAATCACGACTCGCCACATCGGTGGTGGCCACAAGCGCGCCTACCGGGTGATCGACTTCCGTCGCCACGACAAGGACGGCGTGCCGGCCAAGGTCGCTCACATCGAGTACGACCCCAACCGCACCGCCCGCATCGCGCTGCTGCACTACGCCGACGGCGAGAAGCGCTACATCCTGGCGCCGAACAAGCTCAGCCAGGGCGACCAGATCGAGAACGGCCCCAGCGCAGACATCAAGCCCGGCAACAGCCTGCCGATGCGAAACATCCCCGTCGGTACGGTCATCCACGCGATCGAGCTTCGCCCCGGTGGCGGCGCGAAGATCGCGCGGTCGGCGGGAGCGAAGGTCCAGCTGGTGGCCAAGGACGGTCCCTACGCCCAGCTCCGGATGCCGTCCGGCGAGATCCGCAACGTCGACCTGCGCTGTCGCGCAACGGTCGGCGAGGTGGGCAACGCCGAACAGAGCAACATCAACTGGGGCAAGGCCGGCCGCATGCGCTGGAAGGGCAAACGCCCGACGGTGCGTGGTGTCGCAATGAACCCGGTCGACCACCCACACGGTGGTGGTGAGGGCAAGACCTCCGGTGGACGTCACCCGGTCAGCCCCTGGGGCCAGGCCGAGGGTCGCACCCGGCACCCCAACAAGGACAGCGACAAGATGATTGTCCGTCGTCGTCGCAAGAAGCGCTGATAGGAGCCCTGGAAATGCCTCGTAGCTTGAAGAAGGGCCCATTCGTCGACGACCACCTTCAGAAGAAGGTGGATGTCCAGAACGTGGCCGGCACCAAGAACGTCATCAAGACCTGGTCTCGCCGCTCGATGATCGTGCCCGACATGCTCGGACACACGCTCGCCGTGCACGACGGCCGCAAGCACGTCCCGGTCTTCGTGACCGAGTCCATGGTTGGACACAAGCTCGGTGAGTTTGCGCCGACCAGGACGTTCAGAGGGCACGTGAAGGACGACAAGAAGGCCCGCCGCCGCTGAGCGACGGTCTGTCACCACGGGTAACCACACCCACCTGATCCAACTTCGAACGAAAGCAAGGGACAGCGATGGAAGCCAAGGCGCAGGCGCGGCACGTCCGTGTCACGCCCATGAAGGCCCGCCGCGTCGTGGACCTGATCCGTGGCAAGCAGGCGACCGAGGCCATTGCGGTGTT
>JANOHS010000499.1:0-1775 GCA_031406655.1 Micrococcales bacterium | reverse complement strand
GTCGATCACGCGGTCGACGTCGGCGTCGGCGAGGTCGGGGAACAACGGCAGCGAGATCTCCTGCGCGTAGTACTCCTCGGCGACCGGGCACATCCCGGGCTGGTAGCCGAGGTCGGCGTAGACGGGGTGCCGGTAGACGGGAAGGTAGTTGACCTGGACGCCGATGTCGTTGGCCCGCAGGTGCTCGAACAGCTCGCGCCGTCGACCGTCGCGGATCCGCAGCGGGTACAGGTGCCACATCGGGTCGGCGCCCTCGCGGCATGCGGGCAGCCGCAGCTCGTCGATGCCCGAGAGCCCCTGGTTGTAGCGGGCGGTGATCGCGTCGCGGCGGGCCTTGAACGCTGGCAGCCGGGGCAGCTGGCTGGAGCCGAGCACGCACAGCAGGTCCGGCAGGCGGTAGTTCAGCCCGAACGCGTGGACCTCCTGGTGCCAGGGGCCCTCGTCGGGCAGCCGCAGCATCGCCGGGTCGCGGACCAATCCGATGCTGCGGTACTTCCGGGCCCGCTCGACAACCTCGTCGAGCCGGCTGAGGACGGCGCCGCCCTCGGCCGTGGTCAGGTTCTTGGTCGGGAAGAAGGAGAAGGTGGTGACGTCGGCCAGCGACCCGACCGGCTGACCGTCCAGAGACCCGCCGACGGAATGCGCTGCGTCCTCGAGCAGCAGCGCGCCGCCCGCGTGGGCGATCCGGGTCAGCGCCGCGGCGTCGATCGGGTGCCCGCCGAAGTCGACGCCGGCCACGACCCGGGTCCGGGAGGTCATCGCGGCGGAGACGGCCTGAGGGTCGAGGTTGCCGGTGTCCTCGCTGACATCGGCGAACACCACGGTGGCACCCAGGAGCGAGGCGCAGCTGGCGGTCGAGATGAACGTCAGGGGGGTGGTGATGACCTCGTCGCCCGCCCCGACTCCCATGGCGGCGTAGGCCACGTGCAGGGCGGCCGTCCCGGAGCTGACCGCCACCACGGGCGAGCCGCCGGAGATAGCGGCCAGGTCTGCCTCGAAGGCGGCCACCGCCGGGCCGGTGGTCAGCCAGTCGCCGCGCAGGACGGACGCGACGGCGTCGATGTCCGACTCGTCGATGGACTGGCGACCATAGGGCAGCAAGGCTCAGACGTCCGTTTCCAGGATCTTGGTAATCTCCGCGAGGGTGAACCACTGGTCGTTGGTGTCCGAGGTGTAGTGAAAACCCTCGGGCACCGGCTCGCCGCCCGCCGGCGGCTGGTAGCCCCAGGACGCGAGGTCGGGCTGCAGGACGTAACGGTCGCCGAGGCGCAGGGCACGGCGACCCTCCTCGGCGGAGATCATCTCCTCGTGCAGCTTCTCGCCGGGACGCAGCCCCATGTTGTGCATCTCGGCACCGGGAACCACGGCCTGGGCCAGGTCGGTGATCCGCATCGAGGGGATCCGTGGCACGTAGAGCTCGCCGCCCTGCATCAGCTCGAAGGAGTCCAGCACGAACCTGACGGCCTGGGGCAAGGTGATGAAGAAGCGGGTCATCCGCAGGTCGGTGATCGGCAGGGACTCGCCGGCCTCGCCGAGCTTGCGGAAGAACGGGATGACCGAGCCGCGGCTGCCCATGACGTTGCCGTAGCGGACGACGCTGAAACGCGTGGGATAGGCGGCGGCGTAGTGGTTGCCGGTGATGAAGAGCTTGTCGGCGGTCAGCTTCGTCGCGCCATACAGGTTGATCGGGCTGGAGGCCTTGTCGGTGGACAGGGCCACCACCTTCTTGACGCCCGCGTCGATGCACGCCTCGATCACGTTCTGCGAGCCGATGA
>JANOHS010000328.1:0-2148 GCA_031406655.1 Micrococcales bacterium | reverse complement strand
CGTCGACCTCGATGGCACGACGGTTGTAGATCTTGACAAGCATCTGGTTCTTGACGTCGAGAGCGGCCTCGACCTTCTGCCGCAGGATCGACTCGTCGAACAGGTCCTGCACCCGGATGCCGATCCGCGACATCTTGTCGGCGTAGGTCGGGCCGATCCCACGGCCGGTCGTGCCGAGCCGTCGGGAGCCCAGGAACCGCTCGGTCACCTTGTCAAGCACACGGTTGTATGGCGGGATCAGGTGCGCGTTGGCGCTGACCACGAGCCTGGAGGTGTCGATGCCCCTGGCGTTGAGCGCGTCGATCTCCTCGAACAGCACGGCCAGGTCGATGACGACTCCGTTGCCGATGACGGGGGTGCAGCCGGGGGTGAGGATGCCGCTGGGCAGCAGATGGAGGGCATATTTCTCACCGTTGATGACGATGGTGTGGCCGGCGTTGTTGCCGCCGTTGAACTTCACCACATAGTCGATCTTGCTCCCCAGCAGATCGGTCGCCTTGCCCTTGCCCTCGTCGCCCCACTGGGCACCGACCAGCACGATTGCCGGCATTCGGGCCTCCTCTTCTTGGCAATGAACCGACCAAAGGCTAGCGGCACGGCGGTTCCGGCCGTGAACCGCGCCGTCAGCCGGGCAAGGGACGACCGCTGCCCTGGAGCATCCCCCGGCGCTGGGCCGCCGCTCCCAGCTGGAAGCGGGTGTCCGCCCCCAGCTCGGCCATCAGCCTGGCCACCCGCCGGCGCACCGTCCGCAGCCCCCATCCCAGGTATCTCGCGATCGCCTCGTCCTTGAACCCGCTCGCGAGCAGCATCAGCAGCTGTTGGTCCTCGGTGATCTGCGAAGGGACTCCGGGCATCGGGAGCGCGAGCCCCCACGCGTAGTCGAACATCGTCGTGAAGGCGGCGATCAGCATCGGCTCGCGGATGAAGACGTAGTCGGACTCGGCGGAGCGCCACTGCGCGACGGCCAAGACCACCTCCGCGCCGAAGATCGCAAACTCGCTCGGTGTGGTCTCGCTGACGCGCTGCTTCTCCCCGATGCCGGCCCAGGACTGAACCCACCGCCGGTCGACAGGGCTCCCCAGCGCTGACAGGGGGTAGATCGCCCTTCGTCCACGACCACCGGTGAGCGCCGCCTGACCTGCACGGGCCGCGTCCTCATCCATCCCGAACCCCGCCTGAAGACTTCGGACGCTGACCCGCAGGGGCCCACTGGTGCTACGCAGCGTGTGCTCGACCATGCTCGCGGCCATCTGGGGCGACACGGTCTCCCAGCCCGGCTGGGTGGCTGCCGAACCCCCGCTGGAGCCGGCTCGTCGATGCTCGGCGGTGAAGCTCTCGATGGAGGCGCGGACATCCGTGAGCTGGCGGCGGCGCAGGTCCAGCTTGGCCTCCTCGTTCCCCACGAGGCGTTCCAGCGCGGATCGCGGATGCTCGACCAGCACCAGGCCATCGGCCGTCTCGCGCAGCAGACCGGCGGCGATGAGGGACTCGAGGGCCTCGGTCGCCACGCCGAGACTCCATCCGAGCTCGGCGGCGTAGGTCGCCAGCCGGGAAGGACCCGAGCGCAGAATCCGCCGGTAGAGCTCCTCGGCGTCCGCGGAGATCTGGAACAGGGACAGCTGCGGGCTCACGGTGAACGCACCTTCTCGTGAGCCGTTCGGGGGCCGCCGGCTGTGATTGATCTCATGTGTGGCAGGTTAAGGCCATTGGCAGACTAAGGCCACCGTGACGCGTCGCGGGAGGGCATGATTATTAACGACCAGGGTTCGACGTGGGAAAAAGGGGATACTCCCCGCGAGGTCACGGCCGACTCGCTGTTGACAGAGGGTCGACCACCGCAGGGGGCGGTGCCGGGAGTCGGGATCCGATGAGGTCCCGGCTCCCGGCGCCTTCGCGTTCCGGGGGTTCTGCGTTCCGGTGCGTTTCTGCGCCCTGACGCACTCGATCAGAGACCGAGTGCGTCAGCGCCTTCGGCGGAGGAGTCCCGCAGGAACTTCGCGCACCGGACCTGCTCGTCGATCTCACCGATCTCGCTGGCAGCACGACTCAACGCTGCAAGTGCCCGCAGGAAGCCCTGGTTGGGCTCGTGCGACCAGGGCACCGGGCCCTGGCCCTTCCAGCCACCGCGGCGAAGAGCATCCAGCGACC
>JANOHS010000301.1:0-8395 GCA_031406655.1 Micrococcales bacterium | reverse complement strand
CCGCTGCGGCCAGTTGAAGCCGCGCAACAGACGTGCTGGCGAAGGAGCGCATCCGTAGGTCGACTGCCTGGGCCCGGGTGTAGAGAACGGGTCGTCGTCGGCCCGTGATCGCAGCCTGGGTTGCTTCCGCAACGAGTGCCGCGACCAGGCCTCCGGTGGCGATCAACAATGGCACGAGTCCGTGTCCGGTTGCGGCGACCAGCCCGCCCCCGGCCAAGGAAGCAAGGCTGATGATCCGGGCCACCCGGATGAGCTCAGGACGGGCCGCGCCGGCGTGTTCGGTCAGGGAGGCGCTCACTGTCGTTGACGAGGGCTCGCTGAGACGGAAGCTCTCCGCTGAGAACGCACCGACGAGCACTCCGCCGAGTCCGCAGAACAGCACGTCGGCGAGCGGGTTCTGGGGACCGACACCGAAGCTGACCGTGCCGAACCAGCGGGCTCCCAGGATGACAGCGAACAGCGCCCCGAGAAGCCCGCCGGCCATCCTGTGACGTCGATGCCGTTGCAGGTAGCGGGAGTACACGTCAGCCTCGGCCGGCGAGGACTCTGGCGTTCCGGCGATCCAGGCGACATCGCGGGCCGAGACGTGGGTTCCCCCGACCGCCAGGGAGAGGCCGGCAGCGATGGGGATGCCCAAGGCGAGGAGCAGGACGGCGAACGAGCCCATGCCGGCGCCGAGATTCACTTTGCTGCCCTCATCTCATGAACCTCTTTCCTTTGACCTATTGACATAGTACGATGTGCCAATCATGGATGCAACACAGCTGACCAGCACAGTTCCGGAGCCGGACCCGACGCTCTCGACGCTGATCCCTCAGCGTTCGGTCACCAGGAACCTGGTCCTGGCGTCAGCGGCACTGCTGGTGCTCGTCGGTGTTTGGACCGCACCACAGGTGCTGCGTCCGTCGGTCGTCCCCTACGGCGGCACCGCAGGAACCTCGACAGTGCTTGCCCGCCAGCACCAGGTACTCACCGTGATGCGGCTCGCCCCAGAGGGCTGGCCGTATGTCGGAGTGCAGTCCGTGGGTAACCTCCCAGGAGCCAGGGTCGCCGGAGCGTGGGTGTTCGCCGACGCCGTGGAGGAGTCGCAAGTCGCGAACCAGCCTGACCTCTACCCCACTGGGCTCGACTATCTGCACGCGTCATTCCCTCGTGGCGACTTCGGTGCGGCCAGCCGGCTCCCCCACAGCCTCGACCAGGGCAAGCCAGCCCAGATCTTCATTCTCTGGGATATCACTGACTGCTCCCTGCTGACAGAAAGCCAGCAGCCCCAGATCGAGCTCACGTCGATTCTCTGGATCAGGACACGCGAACAGCTCCCTGACTGGGCCGCGCCCAGTTTTGCGATCGACCCTCCGACCGAGGCCGACCTCTGCCCGGCACCATGACCGGCAACGCCGCGACACCAGCGCGGAACGCTCGCTGAACGTCCGCAAATGCCGCGCTGAGCGCGTGCCTAAACCCGTTCACTCTGACAGTTTCGGCGAGCTAAGCCAGGCGGCACCGGGGGGCAGCCGTACCCCCTCGAGTCGCAGTGGCGCATCCTGCGGTACCCGAACACGTTCAGCGACAACAGCAACCCCAAGCGTCTGACCCACCCGCTCCCGAAGGTGCAGGACTGCTCCGGCAGTCACGTCACGCCACTGCGAAGGGTCCATCGGGTATATGCGGACCTCCCCTTGCTGACCCGGATTGATGCTTCGGTCTTCACCAACGATGTCGATTGGCCCTGACCCCCGCCAGGACTCCCGGGCGGCTTCGACCAACCACCACTGGGCGTGGTACCCGGACTGCACAGCTCTGCTGCGCCCACCCTCATCTGGCGTCGTCAAACGCAACGTCGCCGCGAAATATCCGTCATGCCCGATGACATCGCGCCAACTCCCCATCCGCTGACGTTAGTGCAGAATCCGGCTCAGAGCTTCCACCCGACGCACTCTTCTGCCGCATGGGGTGTGCGTTCTCGTCCGGTGATGGATCGGCGAATTCAAGCGGTCGTTGCAACGATGGGCCTTTCGGGGTCAAACAGTAGACGCTGCATGGCTTTTGCGGGCGTGATTCCACCCAGCGTCTTCCGAGGTCTGCCGTTGAGCTCGGTCGCGACCTCGAGCAGCCGCTCAGGTGAGTGCACGGACAGGTCGGTGCCCTTGGGAAAGTACTGGCGCAACAACCCATTCGTGTTTTCGTTGCTACCGCGTTGCCAGGGCGAGTGGGGGTCACAGAAGTAGATGTCCATCTTGGTAGCCAAAGTGATTTCGGCGTGCTTTGCCAGTTCGCTACCTTGATCCCAGGTCAACGACTTCCGCAGGTGCTCCGGCAGCGTCTTGATGGTCGCCAACAGGCCATCACGGACAGCTGTGGCGCTGTGGTCATCGGGCAGGTGGACCAGCATCACGTACCGGGTCTGCCGCTCCACCAGCGTCCCGATGGCCGAGCGGCAGTTCGACCCCAGCACCAAATCCCCTTCCCAATGACCAGGAACGGCGCGGTCGGCGACCTCGGCCGGCCGCTCGCTGATCAGAATCATGTTCGCGATCTTGCCCCGTTTCGTGACCGAGGACCCTCTCGGGCGCCGGACCGCACGGCCGGTCCGCAGGTGTCGGTGCAGGTCAGCGCGCAGATGGCCACGGCCTTGGACGTACAGCGCCTGGTAGATCGTCTCGGGACACACCCGCATCTCCGCCCTTTCGGGAAACTCCTCGGCGAGGTGGAGGCTGATCTGCTCAGGGCTCCACTTCACACACAGCTTTGATTGCACCACGGTCGCCAACTCGAGGTGATCGAACTTGCTGGCCTTGGGCCGCCGGCCCCCCAGCTCGGCCTGCTTCTGGGCCGCGTACGGCGCGTACTTGACCGCCCGTCGGGCCGTTGGCGCGGAGCCGTTGCGCCGTAGCTCACGACTGACCGTCGCGGGCGAGCGGCCGATCCCAATGGCGATCGCCCGAACGCCGGCCCCGCCCAGGTACAGATCGGCGATCTGCAGCCGTTCCTCCAGGGACAGGTATCGACCCGAAGGGACGGGCCGTTTACGCGGGATCCGCCCACCTGCTGCTAGGCGCCACTTGCGGCCAGTTGCTCAATGCACTCGGACAGCCTCACAGGCCGCAGTCAACGTCGAACCACCGGCCAACATCTCCCAGAACCGCCGTTGCTTAACGATAAGTTCCTGCTTGGTCGACATGCACAACACCTCAGATCAGAACGGTGTTGCGACGACCGACTGAACTCGCCGATCCCCCAACGGATGCGGGTCGATGGCACGGCCGCCCGTCCCGGACCACCACGGAAGGACATGTCAGACCGACACCGATCCCAGCGCCGTGAACGTCAGGTGAAAGACTGCCGCCACGATGCACGCGAGCCCGAGCTCCGTTGCGACTAGCCGGGCCGCACGCACGCGGCGCACCGCCACGACGGCGAGCAACGCCAGGGCGACCAGGCCGATGAGCGTCCAATAGAACCAGCCGGTTGTCTCGACGACCATGGTCAGTCCGTAGATGCACTCGCCGAGACCGATTCCACCCAGCAGCGCGGCGCCGACCGCGGCTTTCCACGGGACGTCTCGCAACCAGCTCACGGCCACCCCGACGAAAGGCCCCGCGACCAGGGCCACGGCGCTCCACATCACTGGGCTGTAGTAGAAGCCGCGCAGTGTCGACACGATCGTGTAGCCGAGCACCAGACAGACGAAGCTGACGGCCCCGAACACCGCCGATGGCACTGGACGCAGCGCCGCCCAACCCAGCACCAGCGCCGTGAGCAGAGTCCATCCAGAGGCCGAATTCGCCAAGGGGAGCAATGCGTCGGGTAGCACTCCTTGAGCCAGGGAGGTCAACCCGCCAAGCACGAGGCTCGCCACGACGACGACGATGGCACCGCGCGCCGCGACCCGGGGGCCGGAAGTCAGTGCAGGTGGCGCACTGACGGTGGCGTCCGTGAGGGCATCGGGCAGTGCCGGAGGTGAAGCGGTCACCGGCCATACTGTAGATGAAGTGGCGCGATGGCAGGACGACTGGATTGACCATGACCATCCACGGACCGCTGACTGGCAGCCATCGGACGGTGCTACTCCCGTGTCAGCAAACTGGCAGGAACGAGAGTTGGCGAGCCGGGAGCAGTCAGCCGGCAGCCGCGCAACGGAAGGTCAATGGGTCGCGGCTCAAGTGCACCGTTGAAGGATCCCCTTATGCAACGGGCCACTTGCCCGACTTGGGTGGTCGCGAGGGGTCAGTTAGGACCGGCGACGATCGCTGTCGTCAGTTGCCTCGCCTGGCTTTGATGATTGTCGTGCCTCGGTTTCGAGAAGGGTGAGTGCACTGTCGAGGCCGGGAAGTGCGGAGATCTCGCGCTGGATACGTTGTGCCGCCGAGTGTGCCCCGTCGTCGGTGAGCAGGGCTGCGACGGTGTCGCGGATCTCGGCCGCAGTGGTGGTGACCGGGTGCAGCGTGCGGCCCACTCCGAGGGCTTTGACCCGGTCCGCGTTGTGCATCTGGTCGGCGCCCATCGCGATGACGACCTGTGGCAGGCCGTGAGCCAGAGCGGCGATCACCGTCCCGGAACCGCCGTGGCTGACAACGAAGTCGGTGTGCGGCAGCAGCAGTGACTGCGGAACCCACTGCTCGACGTGGACATGCTCAGGCTGGAGACCGAACTCCGCAGGGTTGATGTCGGGTCCGACGGTGACCACCACCTCGACGGGTAGCTGACCCAGTCCGGTGAGCAGTCGCGCGAACAGGTCGCCGGACTCCGTGGCGAAGACGGTGCCAAGGGTGACGTGCACAACGGGTCTGCCCTCCAGGCGTGCCCACCACGAAGGCAGGCAGTCACGTTCAGCGCCGCTGCTGCGAAGGGGTGCTCTGAAGGAGTGCGCTGTTGCCGGCAGTGGCCAGGCGGGGTCACGGAAGCTGGGCGGGAACGGGGACAGCACCAGGCCTCTTTGCAGCGCCGCGAGGTCGGGGTCGGGGGCAAGGCCTCGCTCTGCGCGCAGCTGGTCCAGCGGACCGGCCACCACTTCGGGTCGGATAAACGACCCCGCCGCCAGGACCAGGACGACCGCGTGCGGGATGTCGAGCTCTTCAGTGAGTACCGCCGCCGCGAAGTCGACCTCGTCACGGATCACCAGGTCGGGCGCCCACGTGTCGTACAGCTCGAGGTACCTGCCAACGCGCCGACGAGGGACCTCTGTGGCGTAGTGCCTGCGCAGGACACGGTCTTCGTCAAGCTGGTTTGGCTCCAGCAACGGCCGCCGCGCCAGCGGAGCGCCCTCGAGGTGGCGCCTGCCCGTGGCGAGCTGCCCATCGACTTCGAAGGTCAAGAACCCGCGCGCTTCCAACGCCGGCAGATAGCGCGGATGGCCAACAAATGCCACCGTGTGCCCGGCATCCCGCAGAACATGGGCAAGAGGAACCATGGGCTCGGCGTGGCCGGTACCCCCGACAAAACTGAGCAGGACCCGCACCCGACACCCTTCGACGCCGTGGACAACCAAACCACATAATGCGGGCACTCAAGTGACCCAATGTAATGGCGCCAACTGAACAGTGACTCGCGTTCGGTCGGACCAGGCGCCCACGCCGTTCCTTCAGCAGGATGGTCATCGGTCACAGGGCGAATTCCGCTCACAAGGTCCAACAGGTTCATGTAGGACTGTCGACAACGCAACCAGGGCCAGACCCCGACAACTACCCGCCGATTGATCCGACCGAGCCGGTGCCTGACGACCCAGGACCGCTCTCTCCGGATACACCGGAGACCCTTCCTCCCGCTCCGGTCGAGCCCATGCCTGGCCCCGATGACCCAGACAGCGTTCCCGTAGGTCAGTCCGTCTGACTGTTAGCCGGCACGTTCACTCGCCAGTACTCCCGGGACGCCGTGATGTCCCCGGAACAGAACGGTAACGGATCCGGCTGCGGGACAGCCAAAGGCGGCCGGAAGCAGTGGCCACACGCCCCGCTGGCCGTTCCGCTATCGAGACTCACTCTCATGTTTGGAGGCCAGTCCGCTTCATCAGCTCGTCGATGCCGTCGAGCATCAGATCGAGGCCAAACTCGAACGGGACATAGGTCGGGTCCTGCATCGGGGCGAACGCCCCGCCGACGACGGCGGCGTGCAACGCCGGGAAACGCTCGGCGCTGACGACCGTGTGCAGCAGCTCACCGAAGAACTCGGTCGCCTGGTCCGGCTCCCCAAAGAGCCCCTGCCGAGCGCCTTCGACCGCGGTGCTCGCCAGCCGGGCCTGCGAGGACACGTGGCCGCCGAGAAGGAGCAGGACCGCCACCTTCTGATACTCGGCCAGCGGGGCGCCGGTCAGGGCGCGCAGCCCTAGGTCAATCCAGGCGATTTGGCTGGGGGTGCCGGCCCTCTCGATGAACCGCACCTCGTCGAGCCACGGATGGCGCTGCATGATCAGGTGCTGCTCCCAGGTCCAGCGCTCCAGTCCGGCGCGCCAGCCGTCGAGCGGGGTGTCGAGCCCTGGCGGCGGCTGCCAGACCGTGTCGTGCATGTGGAGCAGGAGCTCGTCCTTGCTGGCCACGTAGCGGTAGAGGGACATCGTCGTGAAGCCGAGGCGTTCGGCGACGCGCTTCATCGACACGGCGGCAAGGCCGTCGCCGTCGGCCAGCTCGACGCCGCTCTGCACGACGCGCTCGAGGCTCAGCCCCAGCCGGGGGCTGCGGTCGAGCTCATCGCGTCTCCAGAGCCGCTCCAGCCCGGACGGTGGTCGATCACCCATGTCTCCTCCACGCTCAACGTGTTCAGGAGACGAAGTGTACTTGACAAATTGCGTATATGCAATATACTTTCTGTATACGTCGTACACGCAACAGCTTGCCGGAGAACTGCCGACCGGCATCTTAATTGGATTCACAGGGAGATTCACGATGAAGATCGAGTACGTTCACGCCTCGCATTACGGCAACGGGACCATGGTCGCGGAAGAGTTCAAGAAGCAGATGGCCGCAAATGGTGTAACGGTCAACGTCCATCACATCAAGGAGATGAGCCCGCACGAGCTGCCGTCGGCCGACCTGTACCTTTTCAGTTCACCCGGGCGTATGGGCAAGCCGATCGGCGGCGCGCGTCGCTTCCTGAAGAACCTGAGCCTACCTGCCGGCACCAAGTACGCCATCCTTACCACGGAGGCGACGCCACGGCCGGATAAGAAGACCGGGAAGATGCCGACCGAGAAGGAGCTGGCCAAGTATCAGCGGGTCCGGCCCATCATGAACGAGATTCTTGAGGGCAAGGGCCTCGTGAGGATTGCGGAGGACAAGGTCTACGTCACCGGCTTGAAGGGACCGCTCGAGCCGGATTGGGAGAAGAAAGTCGAGGCATTCGTGGCCTGGATCCCCGTCCGGGCCGGATCTGCCGTTCGCCCATTTGACAGGCATATATCGCTGGAGGAATTCAAATGAAAACTACGACAAAGTCCACGATCATCGCTTGTACTGTCCTATCCTGCATAGCGGCGGTCGTTTATCTGCTGGTCGGAACCAACGTTGTTTCCATACCAAGACTAGGCGCTGAAGAAGCACCAGCGGCCATATGGTACATGGCCGCAGCGGGCTATCTAGTCGGTGGCCTGCTAGTTCTGTGGGGAAGGCGTTGGTTATGGACGGTCGGCCTTGCAGCTAATACCTTGGTGATCTCCATCTTCTTCCTGGCCTACCACCAAAACCCAGAAATGATGCTGAGTACGGCCGGTCTAGCAACCAAGGTAGCCCAAGTCCTACTGGAGACTGGCCTGATCTACCTCGTAGCTGCGGGGCGGCATAGGACTCAGCCAGCTCATCAGATTCAGCCACGTCCTTATGGAGTTGACCCGGTTGCTTTGACACCCTGAGATTGGAGTTGGGGTTGACCCGATGGCGTCACCCAGAGCCTCGATCCACCGGTCAAGCTGGTGCTCTGAGCGGGTCGTGACAGAGGAATGTCCACTTGACCTAATGGCAGCGCGCGGTCACACTCCCGTGCCCGGTTGGCGTCCCGTACGCCCATCGGTGATCGAACATCACCGCGCGCAAATCGTGGCATTGTCAGGCTCCACTGACTCTTCCGTGTCTGATTCTGTGGTTCGGCTGGGGTGTTCGGGGCAGAGATCGCCGAGTGAGTTCGAACACGGCGATGAGCGTTTAGGGCCGTGAGGCCACCGTTAGGTCCTAGGTTGGTCGTGCGTGGGGATTGGCCTAAGCCGTGCTTCATATTTGGAGGTCTACGTGGTCTCTTCAGCAGCGGTTCTGCTTCCAAGCAACGGCGGTCGGGTCGGCCTAGACAAGCCACGGGTTCTCGCGCGGGGCCGCGCCCCCTACCTCTTATCCGGTGCCCTTGTCGTCGCCGCCGCTATCGCAGCGGGGTTCAGCTTCTTCTCCTCGTCGCTACTCACCGGCGCACCCGTCAC
>JANOHS010000266.1:0-3122 GCA_031406655.1 Micrococcales bacterium | reverse complement strand
TTCCTTGGGCATTTCCGGTCATTCACCTGACGGGGACGGGCACGCGCACCTATGTTTGCGTCCAGCCACGGTTTCGGAGGGGGCACGTGACATGACCGGCCGCGACCCGGGGGAAGACGATCGCCACCGGGCTGACCGACTGGCGGCAGTCGTCGAGTTCAGCGGGGACGCCATCATCAGCAGCACGGTGGACGGCGTCATCACGAGCTGGAACCGGGCCGCCGAGAGCCTGTTCGGCTACTCGTCGCAGGAGATCCTGGGCAGGCCCGGCATCCTCCTGAGTCCCAGGAACCGGGTCGCGGAGACAGCCTCCGTCATGGCCAGGGTCAGGGCTGGCGAGGTTGTCGAGGACCTCGACTCCATCCGGGTCCGAAAGGACGGAACGGAGTTCCCGGTCTCGGTCACCGTCGCACCGATCCGCGACGAGGCCGGAACGGTTGTCGGCGTCACGTCCATCCCGCGAGACATGACCGAACGCAAACAGGCCATTGCCGCAGCCCAGCGGATGGCGGCGATCGTCGAGAACTCGGTCGATGCCATCATCGCCAAGACGCTGGATGGCATCATCACGAGCTGGAACCCGGCCGCCGAGCGGCTCTACGGCTACCGCAGCGAGGAGATCATCGGCAAGTCGCTCTTCCTCCTGGTTCCCGAGGACCGAGTCGCTGAGTCGCGCACCATCCTGGCCAGGATCAGCGCCGGGCAGCGGGTCGAGCGTCTCGAGACCAGCCGGGTCCGAAAGAACGGAACGGAGTTCCCGGTCTCGCTGACCGTCTCGGCGATCCTGGATGAGCACGACGTGGTCGTCGGCGTGTCTGCGATCGCCCGGGACGTGACCGAGCAGAAGGCGGCGTTCGAAGCCGCCCAGCGAATGGCGGCGATCGTCGAGAACTCCGAAGATGCCATCATCGGCGCGACGCTCGAGGGCATCATCACGAGCTGGAACCCGGCCGCCGAGAGAATGTACGGCTACGGCAGCGAGGAGATCATCGGCCAGCCCGGCAAGCTCCTGCTTCCGGGGGGCCGAGCCAGCGACATGAACGCCATACTGGCCGTGAACAGGGCCGGAGGGCATGTCGAGCGCGTCGAGGCCACCCGCGTCCGAAAGGACGGCACGACCATCACCGTCTCGATCAGCCTCTCACCGATCCGAGGCCCGGACGACGCGATCGTTGGCATCTCCACGATCGCCCGGGACGTGACCGAGCAACAAAAGGCAGCCCAGAACGCCCGGCGCCTGACCGCGGCGGCGGACCTGGTCCATAACGTCATGGCGTCCGCCTCATTCGGTATCGCCCTGGCCGACCCGAACGGTTCTTGCCGGGTCGTCAACCGCTCGCTGTGCGACATCCTCGGGTACGACGAAGCATGGATCCTGGCACACGGGCTCAGGGACTTTGTCCATCCCGACGACCTCGAGCGCACTCTCCAGAACCGCGCGCGGGCCATCGCAGGTACGGCCGACAAGAACGCCACGAAGGGTCGGCTGGTGCGGGCCGACGGGGCCACCATCTGGGTCCGGTTGGTGATGGTACCGATCCCCGGCGGGGACGGCGAGCCGGACCTGCTGATGACCCAGGTGGAGGACATCACCGCAGAGCACGAGGCTCAGGAGGCGCTGGCCTACCACGCCTTGCACGACCCGCTGACGGGGTTGTACAACCGGGCCTGGATCATGGACGCCCTCGAGGCAGATCTGCGCGCCGCGAAGCGTGGTGGCACTTCGGTGGGGGCACTGCTGGTGGACCTGGACCACTTCAATGTCGTGAACGACTCCCTGGGCCACGGTGCCGGGGACGAGGTGATGACCTGCGTGGCGGACCGGATCGTGGCGGTCCTGAACCCTGGCGACCGCCTCGGACGCTTCGGAGGGGACTCATTCGTCATTCTGGTCCAGGACGTTCATGACGTCCAGGACGTCGAACAGTGCGCCGGGCGGGTATCCGGTTCGATAGCCGCCGACCTGCAGGTGCAGGGCCACCGGATCGTGCCGACCGCGTCGATCGGTATCGCCGTGTCAACCCCGACCTGCACACCCGAGAGCCTGCTGCGCGACACCGACTCCGCACTGTCCCGGGCCAAGGCCGCCGGAGGGGCGCGCTGGCAGTTCTTCGACGACGCGATGCACGCCCAGGCCGTGGCCCGGCTCACCGTTGAGGACCAGCTGCGTGACGCGATCAGCCGAGGCGAGTTCGTCGTGTACTACCAGCCCATCGTCGCCCTGCCCGACGCCCACGTGGTCGGCCACGAGGCACTCGTGCGCTGGGAGCACCCCACCCGCGGACTGCTCAGCCCCGCCGACTTCCTGGACGTCGCCGAGGACAGCGCGCTGATCAACGCCATCGGCGCCCAGGTCCTGGACCAGGTCTGCACCCTGCTCGCCCAGCGCCCCGACCTGCCCGGCCCGATCAGCGTCAACATCTCAGCCGTCCAGCTGGCCGCACCCAGCTGGCTGGACACCGTCACCAACACCATCACCGCCCACCGGGTCGACCCCGCAAGGCTCGTGGTCGAAGTCACCGAGACCGCAGTCCTGAGCCTGACCGACTCGGCCCTGGCCGCACTGGAGTCCTTGCGGGGGCTGGGTGTGGGCATCCACCTGGACGACTTCGGCACCGGCTACTCGTCCATCTCGGTGCTGCGGGACCTACCCGTGACCGGGGTCAAGCTCGACCTGCGATTCGTCCACGACCTGACCACCGGCCCCAGCCAGGCCAACGCCCTGGCCCACGGCCTGAGCGGGCTGGTCAACGGCATGCACCTGACCGGCATCGCCGAAGGAGTCGAGACCCCGATGCAAGCCAGCATCCTGCGAGCCCAGGGATGGCGACTCGGACAGGGCTACTACTTCGGGCGACCAGCCCCCATGCCCGCCACCGACCAGAGTCCGGACGACGACCGCATCGCGTGAGACGACCTATCCACCGGTCGGCAGAGCTCCTTCATCGACTCTCTGTTCCTTTACCGACCCTTTGCGAGATTCCAACGTGGTCGGCCTCACCAGCGTGCCAAACTGCAAAAAGGGCTGCCGAACTTCGCAGGCTCAGCGGTGACAGGTGGTGGTGAGGTGCGGCAGAGCATACGAGTGGCATCTCGCCGTGGCCTGCTGTGGGCGATGGGCC
>JANOHS010000248.1:0-1501 GCA_031406655.1 Micrococcales bacterium | reverse complement strand
GGCTCGCAGCCACATCAAGGGAGACCTCGAGCAGCGGTGACGTCTACCGGAGGGCTGAGAGGTGGCTCGCAGCCCCGTCAAGGGAGCCCTCGAGCAGGGGCAAGAGCCACCCCTCAACCCGACGGCCATTCCGCTACCAGGAACTGGCCCCGCCGCCTCCGCCGCCACCACCGGAGAAACCGCCACCTCCGAAGCCGCTGCTTCCCGACGAGCCCGGCGTGCTGGTGAAGGTGCCACTGGCCATCGTGGAGAACGAGTCCACCCCGGTGGCGATCCCGGAAAAGTCACCGAAGCCGCCGTGGCCTCCGAAGACGTACCAGCCCGGCATACCGATCGACTGACCCGCAGCCGTGGCCGCCTCGGCGACCTCGGAGAAGACGCCCGCCCAGCGGTCGGCCACGCCGAACACGATCGCGTAGGGCAGGTAGCGGCTGAAGACGTCCTGCGCCTCCTCGAACCGGATCTGGCGCGCCTCCGCGGTCACGAGATACCGCTTGAACCCCAGCGACTGGGTCAGAACCGCACTGCCCCCGGCGGTCTTTGCGGCCATCCGCTGGCCGAGCAGGTAGATGATGCCGCCCGCGATCAGCAGCCCGCCAGCCAGCACGATGCCCGACGGGACGACGAGACTGAGCCCGCCAATCCGGTCGGTGTCGGCGCTCTGGAGGCCCAGGAACCAGCCCGAGGCCAGGCCCGCACCCATCACGAGCAGGCCGAGGGTCGTCCAGCCCCGCCGAGCCTGCTGAGGGGACTTGCGGAACCAGCCTCGACGGGTGACCTCGTCATACATCTGCGACTGGGCCGTCGTCAGCGTGGTGTGGAACTTGTTCTTCAGGCCCGAGAGAAGCACCGGGTTGGACTCGGCGAAGATGCCGGCGAGCAGGGTCTCCTCGAACGGCAACAGCGCCTCGGCCTGCGCGGGGGGAGCCAGCTGGGTGAGCTGCCAGTCCGTGCGCTTGAAGACGAGCCCTGACTCGACCTCTTCGATCAGCAGGTAGCCGCGGACGGCCAGGTCGACCACCGTCGCGGAGACGTCGATCGTGTTGGCCTGTTCGTCGATGATCGTGCCGACCAGCCCCGGGCGAACTCCCTTGGGCGGGGCGAACTGCACTGCGACTGGGCCCTCTTGGCCGTATGTGACAGCTGCGGGCGCACCTTCGACAGGGGTGAGGCCAGGCGTGAGACCGGCGTACTGCTCGTCGCGTCCGCGCTTCCAGAACAGCGTCCCCATCAGGGCCGCCGCCAGGACCGGGATCGCGAGCCCGCCACCGTAGCCGAGCAGGCTCAGGCTCTTGGCCACCGCGGGTGACATCTGTGAGACCGAGCCGTCGCCGCTGAATCCGGTGTCGCCATCGAGCAGCTCCGGTGCCGTATCCGTGATCGCCGACGACGGGAAGGACGCCACGATCGTCACCTGCTCGCGCGGGCCGAGGGCGGACGCGGAGTATGTCGCGGACGGCCCCGCGCTGGCGGCGCACGGATCAGCAGATCGGTCGGCGCC
>JANOHS010000225.1:0-2188 GCA_031406655.1 Micrococcales bacterium | reverse complement strand
ACCAGCCTCAGACCCGTATGCCGCGACGCTGGGTGGCCGCGACCGTTGCCGCGGCCACATGACTTGCACCGCCTGCTGTCAGTGCTCGCGCCGCCTCCGCAAGGGTCGCTCCGGTGGTCAGGACGTCATCGACCAGCAGTGCGGTCACCCCTTGAATGTTGTTCCGCCATCTCGGCTGCACCTGCATGGCACGATCGAGGTTGTCGGCGCGCTGCCTGTGGTCGAGCCCGGCCTGGTCGGCCACCCGGCGCCGGAGTGTCAGCGCCGGCGAGACGACGAGCTCACTCTGGGATAGACCCAGGAGGCCAACGGCTGCAAGGGTCAGCAGCTCCTGCGGCGCATCCCCTCTTCGGCGGACGGCGGATGGCGAGGATGGGACGGGAACGACAAATACCGGCCCGTTGCAGGAGGCCAGGACTGCGAAAAGACGGGGGTCCCCGGCCAACGCCGCGGCCACCGCGATGGACAGCATCGGCGCCAGGACGACCGCCAGGTCGCGACGGTCGCCGTCCTTGAATGCCACGAGCGCCGCCCGCGTTGCACCGGCATACGGGCTCGCAGCCCACGTCGGCGGGAATCCCACAGGACAGGGAGTGGGGCAAGCCTTCATCGCACCGCCTGAATAGGTCCCATGGCCCGCCTCGTCAACGCACCGCACACACCAGGTCGCGCCGGAGGCACCGCACCCGCCACATGTCGCTGGGAGCGCAAGCTCGAGGATGGCTGCCAGCGAGCGACGGGCTTTTCCGATCAGGGTCATGCACCCGAGGTTGCCCGCGAATACCAAGGCGGTGAAGCGCGAACCGTAATCCTGTGGACGGCGGGGCCGCGGGCTTTGGGCTGTGGACACGCCAGAAGGCGATATGCGTCAAATGGCGTACAGGGCACCCCGCCCTCCGTCATGATGAGTGGGTACATACCTTGGGGTAGTAGACAGGCAGGGCAGCAGTTGCGATCGTTCTGGACCGGGTCTACGGGCACGTGGCTCCGTGGCGCCGTGGTCCTCTTCGTCATCGTCTTGTCGTCGGTGCGCGGGCAGGGGCTGAACGTGCTCCCTTGGGCCCTGTTGCTTCTCGGCGTTGACCTCGCTGTGGGTCGGCTGCTCTCCGAAGACGGCCCGGTGGGGCGCCAACGCGAGGCGTTCGCCTTGGTCATGGCCGCAGCCCTCCTCGTCGGCGTCTCGCTGTGGATCAGCGCCGCTCCTGGGCCTGGCGCTTACATGCTCATGCTGGTGCCGGCGTATCGCGCAGGTGAGGCCTGGGGCCGCAGGGCGGCCTTCCTGGCCGTGGTGCTGAGCACCGGCACCGCGTCGGTCGGTGGGTTCGCCATTCACCGCGCGGACTCTGCCTTCGTCGACAACGTGGTCCAGTGGGGCGGTCTGGCCCTCATGGTCGGCGTTCTCGGGGCATGGTCAACGTTCCTGCGAGAGCAGAACGTGCCGCGGTCGTTCACGCCCGGGGCAGCCCGGGAGGCAGCGTTGCTCATGCGCCGCCTCGACACGCTGGCGCAGTCCATCGACGGGGGCTTCGACGCGCCCGCGTCGGCCGAGCTCCTGCTCGACGCGATGGACAGCCGGGTTCGCAGCACACGACGTGGCGTCCTCGTCGGCTTCAGCAGCGATCCTGCGGTGCCGTTCGCGCTGCGTGGGGCGGAGCGGGCTCCCTGGGATGAGCCCAGTGTCGACGCGTCGGTGCTGGGCGTGGCCTGGCGTTCCGAAGAGTCCGCGACGGGCCTGCGCACTGACGGGTCGGGCGACGAACGAGCCGTCATGGCGATCGTGCTGCGCGACCATGCCGGGGACCGAATCGGCGTCGTAGTGCTGGACCGCGGGGCCACGAACCCCTTCTCAGATGCCGAGTTCGCGGCCGCCAGCGAGGTCGGCGAGATCCACAGCGCCAACCTCGACGTGGCACTGATCTTCGCTGCGCTGCGCGAGCGAGCCGGCTACGAGGAGCGCGAGCGGCTGGCCCGCGAGATGCATGACGGCATCGCCCAGGAACTGGTGGCGCTCGGCTACCGCATCGACGTGCTGCGCCGTCAGGCGAACGTCGAGGCGCCCGAGCTGTCGGGCTCCCTCAAGAACCTTCGGGAGGACCTCAGCGGGGTGCTGGGGGACCTGCGGCTGCGCATCTCCGACCTGCGGATCGCCGTTCGACCCGACCAAGGGCTGGGGGCCATCGTCGGCGCC
>JANOHS010000187.1:0-10652 GCA_031406655.1 Micrococcales bacterium | reverse complement strand
GCGGCCCGCCGTGGTGGGGCCGAAGGAGCCGCTCGCGTAGCCCGCCGGCGTCTTGGCCGGACCGGCGTAGTAGACGGGGTGGTCCTTGAAGTACTGCGGCATCGGCTGACCCTGGTCGAGCAGTGCCTTGATCTTGGCATGAGCGAGGTCGCGGGCCACGACGAGTGTTCCGGACAGTGAGAGACGTGTCATCACAGGGTATTTCGTCAGCTCGGCGCGGATCTCGTCCATGGGTCGGGTCAGGTCGATCCTGACGGCGTCATCAGGGGCAGCCGATGAGCCGGACGCCAGGTGCTCGTCGGTCGTCTCGGGGAGGAAGCGCACCGGGTCGGTTTCGAGCGCCTCGATGAAGACGCCTTCCGGTGTGATCTTGCCGAGGGCCTGGCGGTCCGCAGAGCAGGAGACAGCGATGGCGATCGGCAGCGAGGCGCCGTGCCGGGGAAGGCGAACCACCCTGACGTCGTGACAGAAGTACTTGCCACCGAACTGTGCGCCGATGCCGAAGCTGCGGGTCAGCTCGAGCACCTGCTCCTCGAGGTCGACGTCCCTGAACCCACGGGCGGTGGCTGCCGAGCCCTCCCGGGGCAAGCCATCGAGGTATTTTGCGCTGGCGTACTTGGCTGTCTTCAAAGCGAACTCGGCGCTGGTGCCACCGATGACGATGGCCAGGTGGTAGGGCGGGCATGCCGCCGTTCCGAGCGAACGCAGCTTCTCGTCGAGGAAGGTGACCAAGGCCTCAGGGTTCAGTACGGCCTTGGTCTCCTGGTACAGGTAGGACTTGTTCGCAGAGCCGCCACCCTTGGCCATGAACAGGAACTTGTAGGTGGTCTCGTGGCCGGGAGCCGTGTCGGCATACAGCTCGATCTGGGCGGGAAGGTTGGAACCGGTGTTCTTCTCATCCCACATGGTGATCGGCGCCATCTGGGAGTAGCGCAGGTTGAGCCTCGTGTACGCGTCATACACGCCCTGGGCGATGGCCGACTCGTCCGAGCCCTGGCCACCCTTCGTGAGCACATGCTGGCCGCGCTTGCCCATGACGATCGCGGTGCCGGTGTCCTGGCACATCGGCAGGACGCCACCCGCGGCGATGTTGGCGTTCTTGAGCAGGTCGAGGGCGACGAACTTGTCGTTGCTGCTTGCCTCAGGGTCATCGATGATCTTTCGTACCTGGGCCAGGTGCGCGGGCCGCAGGTAGTGCGCGATGTCATGCATCGCGGTCTCGGTCAACAGCCGAAGAGCCTCGGGCGCCACCTCGAGGAACTGCCGCCCGTCCGGACCGGCAACCGTCCGCACGCCCTCGCTGGTCAGCAGCCGGTATTCCGTGTTGTCGGCTCCCACGGGAAGCAGGTCCTCGTACTCGAACTCGGGCATCGTCGCTCCTTTGACAATCACAAACGTGAACCCCGTCGCCTGCCCGGTTGGTCGTGGCCCGGAGACGGTGCCAGCCTAGGACGTGGCGGTGGGCGGCGTGCATCACGTCCGCCGCATGGGCGCCGGGGCCTATGGCCTCGGTGGGGCCACCGACGCTCGCAGGACGGGTACGCACGGCATATAGGTGCGTGGGGCCAGGGCTTCGACGCCCATCTCGAACATCCGCTCGGCTGCCCATCGGCCCATGTCGTAGAACGGCAGCCGGACATTGGTGATGGCCGGTGAGATGCGGGTGACGAGGGCGTCTGTGTCGTCATAGCCGACGAGCGACATCTCTGCCGGGACGTCGACTCCCTTCTCCCGCAACGCCATCAGCGACCCGAGGGCCATGCGGTCGTTGCCGCAGAGGATCGCTGTGGGTCGACGCCGCCCGGCCAGCAGCTCAAGGGTGAGCTCGTAGCCGGAGTCGGCCTGGTAGTTGCCTGCGTGGACGACCTGGTCACGGGTGTCGATGCCCGCAGCGCGCAGCTCCTCGCCGAACCCCCGCAGCCGAGCCCGGGTTGCCCAGGCGCCGGGAGTGCCCGTGAGGTAGGCGATGCTCGTGTGGCCGGCGTCAATAGGGATGCGGACGGCCCTACGCCCACCACCCACCTCGTCCGGGAGGACACAGGGCAAGGAGTTGTTGGCGGTGAAGCAGTTCACCAGGAGGGTGGGAACCCGGCCGGCTCCGGGCGGCAGCGTGACCCGGCGGGTGCCGGCGGCGGCAAAGATCACGCTGTCCACCTGACGGTCGGCGAGGCTTTCCAGGGCTACCCGCGTCACCGCCCTGGACCTCATCGTGTTGATGACCAGCAGCACGCTGCCGTTGCGCCATGCCACGTCATGCGCGCCGGTGATGATCTGGCCGGCGAAGGACTCGACAGCAACCTCGTCCGTGATGAACCCGATCGTGGAGGTGCGGCGGGTGCGCAGACCCTGAGCGGCGCGGTTCGGCCGGTAGCCGAGCTTCGCAACAGCGGCCAGCACCCGCCGGCGGGTCTCGGGTCGAATGACCTCATCGTCCCTGGCATTGATCACGAAGGACACCGTCGTCGCGGACACGCCGGCCAGTCGTCCGACGTCGGCCATCGTGGGTCTGCGGATCCCTCTGAGGTCCTTGGGACGCCCTGGCACCATCGGAGCGTAGCGCGTCGGATGTTGTTTGTAACGGTTGCGTTTCTGGGTATTGACGATGGGGTTACGCGGGGAGGAAGATCACACGCTAAATCGAATAAGCGCGCCGTCGGCATGCCAATGACCTGAGGCAGGCATTCGGCGCAGGCCCTCAGTGAACGGCGACCTAGGAGCTATCACATGCGCGGTTTGACTCTTACAAAGGCGGCGGCGACCGTCGGGGCAGTGGCTCTACTCACGACTGGATGTCTGAGCTCGGGTGACTCGGGCGGCTCGGACGGTGCCACTGGGGGAACCGCCAAGACGGAAGTCTCGATCATGTTCGGCTTCGGTGGCGATCAGACACAGGGGTTCAAGGACTCCCTGGATCCTTGGGCGAAGACCAACAACATCAAGATCAAGTACATCCAGGCCTCGTCCTTCGACACGTTGATCCGGAGCAGCGTGGCCGGCAACAACGCGCCGGACATCGCCCTCTTCCCGCAGCCGGGTCTGCTGAAGGACCTTCAGAAGCAGGGCAAGCTCCAGCCGTTGGAGGGTGTCCTTGACATGGCAAAGCTGGAGGCCAGCATCGTGCCCGGCTTCATGGACGCCGCCACCGTCGATGGCAAGCGCTACGGCATCCCGGTCGGGATGAACATCAAGAGCCTGGTGTTCTACAACAAGCCCAGCTTCACTGCCGCGGGCTACACGGCGCCCGCGACCATCGACGAGCTGCTGGCCCTCACCGACAAGATCAAGGCCACAGGCAAGACACCGTGGTGCATCGGGCTGGAGTCCGGAGGGGCCACCGGCTGGCCGGGCACCGACTGGATCGAGGAGCTGGTGCTCAAGCAGTCGGGCCCCGACGTCTACGACAAGTGGGTCGCCGGCGAGGTCAAGTTCGCGGACCCGCCGGTCAAGGCCGCCTTCGACACCTACGCGAAGATCGCCCTGACCCCGGGCAACGTCTTCGGAGGATCCAAGTCGATCGTCTCCAGCGCCTTCGGAACGTCGGCCAACCCCATGTTCACCAAGGACCCCGGATGCTTCCTGCACAAGCAGGGCAACTTCGTGACCCAGAAGGGCTTCCTGTCCGAGGCGATCCGAGCGGACATCGACAAGAACGTCGGCGTCTTCCCGTTCCCCAAGGGTGAGTTCGACACGGTCGAGGGTGGCGGTGACCTGGCCGGATTGTTCACCAAGGGCGACGCCAATGTGACAAAGGTGCTCAAGTACCTGACCGAGGATCCGACCTTCGGCACCCCGTGGGCGGGGCCGGACGACCGTGGCTTCCTTTCGCCGCACAAGGACTTCGACGTCTCCAAGTACGGCAACGAGATCACCCGGAGCATCGCGAAGATCGCTTACACCGCTACCGGCATCCGGTTCGACGGCTCCGACAGCATGCCGGCCAAGGTTGGCGCGGGCAGCTTCTGGAAAGGCATGACCGCCTACACCGCGGGCCAGCAGGACCAGGCGGCCACTCTCAAGACGATCGACGACAGCTGGCCCGCCAAGTAGGCCGGCCCAGCCTCCCGCTGATCTGAGTTGACCCACCAGCTAACCAAGGGGGCGCACCAGTCGGTGCGCCCCCGGCCGAGGGGAGTGTTCCAGTGCTCAAGGTGATCAACGCGCTCTTGGCCATCGTCAGCGGTGTGCTCGGGTCGTTGCTGCTGTACTACGTCCTGAACAAACTGGTGGAACGGCTTCCAAAGCGGTGGGAAGAACGCGTCAAGCCATACGTCTTCGCCGGCCCAGCGGTCCTCCTGGTCGGCTTCTTCCTGATCTACCCGGCCATTCGGACCATCGTCTTCAGTTTCGCCAACGCCGACTCGACGGCGTTCATCGGGCTCAGGAACTACACCGACCTTCTCGGAACGAGCGACTTCGTCACAGGCACGCTCCTGAACACGCTGCTGTGGATGCTGATAGTCCCTGCGGTCACCGTTGCCTTCGGCCTCGCGGTGGCTGTGCTGGCGGACCGGCTCCAGCCCAGGGCAGAGAAGCTCACCAAGTCGATCATCTTCCTGCCGATGGCGATCAGCATGGTCGGTGCCGCCACGATCTGGCGGTTCGTCTACGCGTCCACGCCGGTCGGCACAGGGCAGGTCGGCATTCTCAACGGGATCCTGGCCGGCTTCGGGATGGACCCGGTGTCCTGGCTGCAGCTCAGCCAGGCGCACGTCAACAGTGTGCTGCTCATGGTGATCATGATCTGGTCGCAGGTCGGCTTCTCCATGGTGCTGCTCTCAGCAGCGGTCAAGGGCGTGCCCGAGGACACGATCGAGGCGGGCCGGATCGACGGCGCGAGCGAGAAGCGGATCTTCTTCAACATCGTCGTCCCGCAGATCTGGGCCACCGTCATCACCGTGTTCATCACCGTCCTCATCGGCGTGATGAAGATGTTCGACATCGTCTATGTCCTGACCAACGGCAACTTCAACACCGACATCATCGGGGTGCGGTTCTTCACTGAGCTGTTCACCAACGGCAACAACGGTTATGCGGCGGCCATCGTGGTCATGCTGATGATCGCCATCGTCCCGGTCATGATCTACCAGGTGCGCCACTTCCGGATGCAGGAGGCCCAGCGATGACCGACGTCAGCGTGCAGACCCAGACCCCCAAGCAAGGGCGGGCGAGTCTAAAGGCTGCGGCTGCGCACGGCGCCATGCGCAACCGGGCCGGCTGGTTCGTCAAGATCACCATGGGCGTCCTGTGCACTCTCTGGCTGATCCCCACCGTCGGCCTGCTGGTCACGTCCTTCCGCCAGTCCGAGGGGGCCAATAGCAGCGGATGGTGGACCGCCTTCGCCAGCCCGTTCGCGGCAACGCAGTGGACGCTGGAGAACTATGGCGAGGCACTGTTCGAGGGTCAGACCCCGATGGGAATCTCCTTCATCAACAGCCTGGCGGTGGCCCTCCCGGCAACGATCATCCCGATCATGATCGCGGCCTTTGCGGCCTACGCCTTCACCTTCATGGAGTTCAGGGGCCGCGACGTCCTGTTCATCATCATGGTGGGGCTCCTGGTCGTGCCCAACCAGGTGGCACTGGTTCCCTTGCTGCAGTTCTATGGCACCGTCGGACTGACCGGAACATTTCCTGCGGTCTGGCTCGCCCACGCAGGCTTCGGTATGCCGTTGGCCATCTACATCCTGCGCAACTACATGGCGACCCTGCCCATGTCGGTGATCGAGTCGGCCAAGATCGACGGCGCCAGCCACTTCATGACGTTCTGGCGGCTGATCGTCCCGATGAGCGTCCCGGCGCTCGCAGCCTTCGCGATCTTCCAGTTCCTGTGGGTCTGGAACGACCTCCTGGTCGCGCTGATCTTCATCGGGCCGGGCGACAACTCGGTCGTGACCGTCACCCTCGCCGGCCTGCAGGGTCAGCAGGGGCAGGGCTGGCAGCTGCTCACAGCGGGCGCCTTCATCAGCATGGCGGTGCCGCTGCTCGTCTTCATCTCCCTGCAGCGCTACTTCATCCGCGGCATGACCTCAGGCGCCGTCAAAGGATGAGCGAACATCCGGATCCGGCCGAAGCGACTCAGGTCGCCGAAGCCGGCGCCCCGACCTACCTTCACCTACGCTCGCCCGGCTGCTCACTGGTGGTCGAGCTGGCTGCGGCGAACCGGGCCGGGAGCTCGGCCCTTCCGCGAGTCGTCCACTGGGGACCTTTGCTCGACAAGGGCGTGGACGCTTCGGCCCTGGCCTTGGCGATCTCCCCTCCCATACCGCATGCTGCCCCCGACGACCCGATGCGGCGACACCTGCTCCCGATGCCCGTCGACGGATGGCGACTCCGGCCAGGCCTGCGTGGCGCCAGGGCCGACGGAACGGCGTGGTCACCAATGTTCGCCGTGCGCAGCGTCGAGAGCCACGTGGACGAGGAGCACGGTGGCGGGTGGCTGCTGGTCGGCGCGGAGGATGGGCGGGCCGAGCTCCGGTTGCAGATCTTGCTGACCCTCCACCCGTCGGGAGTGCTCGAGGTCGAGCAGTCGCTGCACAACGTCGGAGGGCAGGACTACCTCCTGACTGAGCTGGCCGCCACACTGCCGATTCCGGCCCGGGCCCTCGAGGTCCTCGACCTGACCGGGCGATGGTGTCGGGAGCGCCTTCCGCAGAGGGCGCACCTCAACATGGGCGCGTGGAGCAGAGAGGGACGGCGCGGCCGTACGGGGCACGACTCGCCACTGGTGCTGACCGCCGGCACCGAGGGTTTCGGGTTCGCTTCCGGTGAGGTGTGGGGGGTTCATCTGGCGTGGTCGGGTGACTCCACCCTCTGGGCCGAGCGCAATTCGGTAGGCGTGGGCCAGGTCGGCGCCGCCGAGCTGCTCGCAGCGGGGGAGGTGCGACTCGCCCAAGGTGAGACCTACACAGCGCCAAGGGTATTCGCGGCCTACAGCGAGCAGGGGCTGGACGGTATGAGCGCGGCGTTCCACGGCTTCGTCCGCAGCCGGCCGAACCACCCCGCGACTCCCCGCCCGGTCATCCTCAACACGTGGGAGGCCGTCTACTTCGACCACCGCCTGGATCGGCTCCGCGAGCTGGCCGACGCCGCGGCAAGGATCGGTGTCGAGCGGTTCGTGCTGGATGACGGGTGGTTCGGCGGACGACGTGACGACACCGCCGGACTGGGCGACTGGTACGTCTCGCCGGAGGTCTGGCCCGTTGGGCTGGGTCCGCTCATCGACCACGTGAGATCGCTGGGGATGGACTTCGGCCTGTGGGTCGAGCCGGAGATGGTCAACCCCGACTCGGAGCTGTTCCGCGCCCACCCCGACTGGATCCTGGGCGAACCCGGTCGTCGCCCACCCACGTGGCGCAGCCAGCACGTCGTGGACCTGGCCAACCCGCTCGCTTTCGACTTCCTGCTGGAGCGGCTCGACACGCTGCTGTCCGACCATGACATCGCCTACCTCAAGTGGGACCACAACCGTGACCTGGTGGACGCCGGCCACGACGGAAGGCCCGGGGTGCGGCTGCAGACGCTCGCGCTGTACCGGCTGCTGGATGCGCTGAGGGCTCGCCATCCCCAGCTCGAGATCGAGAGCTGCGCCTCCGGAGGGGGCCGCGTCGACCTCGGCATCCTCGAGCGCACCGACCGCGTCTGGCCCAGCGACACCATCGACGCCCTGGAGCGTCAGCAGATCCAGCGCTGGACCCAGCTCCTCGTTCCACCCGAGCTCGTCGGCACCCACATCGGCTCCTCGCTCTCGCACACGACCGGGCGTCGGCACTCTCTGTCATTCCGGGCCGCCACGGCGATGTTCGGGCACCTCGGTGTCGAGTGGGACCTGACCTCCATCACCCCGCAGGAGTCCGACGAGCTGGCCGGTGTCATTGAGTTCCACAAGCGGGTTCGACCGCTCCTGCACAGCGGGCGCGTTGTCCGGGTGGATCACCCCGACCTCAGCGTCCAGGTCCACGGCGTCGTGGCCCAGGACCGCACCGAGGCGGTGTTCGCCTACGTCCAGCTGACGTCGTCGCCCACCGAGGTGCCATCCCCCATGTGCCTTCGTGGGCTGGAGCCCGGACGCCGGTATTCCGTGGCGCAGGTGCCGCTCGCAGGGGGGCCGAGCGCCCAGGAGATCGCGGCGCCTCCTTGGGCCGTGGACGGGATCGTCCTCACCGGTCAGGTACTCATGCGGGTCGGCCTGGCGATGCCGGTGCTGCACCCGGAGCAGGCGATGGTGCTCCACCTCACGAGGGCGTGACCGTGCTGACCCTGGCCAACAAGTGGATCTGGGACTTCTGGCTTGCCGACACCGGCACGGCATACCACCTGTTCTTCCTGCAGGCCCCGCGCGTCGGCGACCCCGACCTGCGGCACCGGAGCCCCAGCGTGGGGCACGCCGTCTCCACCGACCTCACGCACTGGCAGGTCGTGGCCGACGCTCTGGTGCCGAGCACCGAACCGGCGTTCGACGACCTCGCCATCTGGACCGGATCGGTGGTCCGCGGCGATGACGGCTCCTGGTACCTCTTCTACACGGGGCTGAGCCGGGCCGAGGACGGGCAGGTGCAGCGGGTGGGCCTGGCCACCTCCGCCGACCTCATGACCTGGCGCAAGCACGGCCCCGACGCACTCGTCAGCGCCGACCCGCGTTGGTACCAAACGCTGGACGACTCGGGAGAGGCGGAGTTCTGGAGGGACCCGTGGCTGGTGCGTGACCCGGACGGCGATGGCTGGCACATGCTCGTCACCGCCACGGCGCGCGATGGCGAAGTGGGCCAGAGAGGCGTGCTGGGTCACGCGTGGTCACCGGACCTGCTGACGTGGCTGGTACGACCTCCGCTGAGCAGAACCGACTCCGGGCTGAGCCAGCTCGAGGTGCCACAGCTGGTCCTCGTGGACGACGACCCTGTGCTGCTGTTCAACTGCCTTGGTCCTCAGCTGTCCCGTGCGCGTCGCGATGCCGGCGAGTCCGGCGGGGTATGGGTGCTGCGGCCGGACTCCCAGCTCGGGCCATATGACGTTTCGCAGGCGACCCGGCTGACCGACGAGTCGCTCTACGTGGGCAAGCTTGTCCGGCGCAGGGATGGTCAGTGGGTGCTGCTCGCGTTCGTCAACCAGGACGCCGAAGGTGCGTTCGTCGGGTCGATCAGCGATCCCCTGCCCGTCGTGCTGCCGATCGGCTCCGGACCCCTGCTGAGCGCGCGCGACATACCGTCATAACCCACCACCCCCCCAACCGAACACCGCGGATGCGCCGTTTCCGAGGCGTTTGGACGCCAAAACGGCGCATCCGCGGTGTTCGGACGGGCATGTGCCTTCAGAGGTCGGCCCGATGAGGCGGGTTGGGGCCGGCCCGCGAGACCGTGATCGCAGCGCAGGCCAGCGCACGGTCCACCGCCGGCCGGACGTCGGCAAGCCTGGCGGTCCTCAGGCGCTCCCGAGCCGGTATGCCGCCAAGGAGCCCGGCGTCCAGCAGCCCGGACAGGAGCCCGGCCATGAAGGAGTCCCCGGCGCCGACGGTGTCGACGACCTCGACGACGGGTGCGTCGATGCTGGTGAGCTCGCCGGTGATGGGGAGCCCGACGACGGCGCCCTGGACGCCCCGGGTGACGACCGTCAGGGCGGGACCCAGCTGGCCCCAAAGGCGCAGGACCTCCGAGATGGGGGCCCCGTCATACAGCCAGGCGATGTCCTCGTCGCTGGCCTTGACCACGTCGCTGAGCCCGATGAGCGCTTCGATCTTGGCGCGGACCTCATGCGGGTCACCCATCAGGGAAGGGCGCGCGTTCGGGTCGTAGGAGATGGTGGCGCCCGGGCGGGCGCTCTGGATCGCGGCCAGGACGGCGGTGGCCCCGGGCTCGAGCGTCGCTGCGATGGAGCCGGTGTGGACGTGTATTGGCTCCTCCTCAGGCGCCAGCCCGGACAGCTCCCAGGACAGCTCGAAGCTGTATGCCGCCGTGCCGCTCTCGTCCAGCGTCGCGGTGGCAACTGACGTCTGCCCGTTGCCGACACTGCCTTCGGCCAGCGAGATCCTCTCTCGCTCAAGGTGGTTGGCGATCCTGGCGCCACGTTCGTCGCGGCCGATCCGGGTGGCGAGCACGGTGTCGTGGCCAAGGCGGGCAAGGCCGACGGCCACGTTTGCCGGGCTGCCACCGACATGTTCCTGGCTGGTGCCGTCAGGGCGGTTGACGACGTCGATCAGGGACTCGCCGACCACCAGCGTGTGACCGGTCGGGTCAGCTCTGCCAGGGGATTTCTGCTCAGACATGGGTCGGGCCTCCGGCTCAGGAGTGTGGGCGCGACACGACTGTATCGGTGCTGGCAGGTGTCGCTCTCGTCATACGGGTTGAGAATCGGCGACCATAGGACGGTGACCACGACCAGTGCCCCGGACGCAGGACCTGCTCCGGCCATGCAACCGGGCGCACCGAGGCGGGGCATGGGGACCCTGCGCAGCATGGTGATCTCGATGGTCCTGATTCTGGCGGCGGTGCTTGTCTGGGTGGCAATGGTCCCGCGGGTTCGGCAGGTCGACCAGCCGGCGGTGGATGTCACCTCTGTGGCCCGGCAGGTGCGTCAGGAGACCTCGTGGGCAATCTCCCAGCCCCAGCTGCCCGCGGGGTGGAAGCCCACCAACGTGCGCTTCACCACCACCGGCGGGGGGCT
>JANOHS010000164.1:0-6566 GCA_031406655.1 Micrococcales bacterium | reverse complement strand
CGCGCCGAGCAACCTGGCGGTCATCGGTCGTTACATCCTGGACCCGTCGATATTCACGACCTTGGCCAAGACCCCTCCTGGTCGTGGCAACGAGATCCAGCTCACGGATGCGCTGCAGGAGCGCGCCGAGTCCACCGGGGCCGGAGGGGGTGTGCACGGCGTCATCTTCCGCGGGCGTCGCTACGACACCGGCGACCGGCTCGACTACCTCAAGGCCGTGGTTCGGCTGGCCGTCGACCATGGGGAGCTCGGCGCGGAGTTCTCTTCCTGGCTCACGGGATTCGTGGCCGAGAGGGAGTCTGCAACACAGTGATCACCGTCCAAGAGCACCTCTCACGCATCCTCGGGACCGTGCGCCGGCTGCCGCCGATCGGCCTGAACCTGCTCGATGCCCAGGGCTGCGTCCTGGCCGAGGACGTGACCAGCGAGGTCGCCCTGCCGGGCTTCACGAACTCCGCCATGGACGGGTATGCCGTACACGCGATGGATCTCGCCACTGCCGACGTGACGGCTCCGGTCATGCTGCCCGTGGTCACCGACATCGCTGCTGGAAACACCAAGGCGCTAAGCCTCGCCCCGGGCCAGAGCATGCGGATCATGACCGGCGCCCCGATGCCTCATGGCGCCGATGCCGTCGTGCCCGTCGAGCTCACCGACGGCGGCCTGGCCAAGGTCACCTTCTCGGCAGCAGTGTCCGTCGGCCAGCACGTCCGCGAGGCCGGCGAGGACGTGAAGGCCGGCGACACGGTGATGCGCGCCGACACCCGCCTCGAACCTCGTCAGATCGCTCTGCTCGCGGCAGTCGGCTGTAGCCGGGTCCCGGTCACCCCCAAGCCCCGCGTCGTGGTCATCTCCACCGGTGACGAGCTGATCGAACCGGGCACCCGTCCCGGGTTCGGCCAGGTTGTGGACAGCAACGGCCTCATGCTGACCGCCGCCGTTCGAGCCCTCGACTGCATCCCGTTCCGCGTCGGTTGCGTGCGCGACGAGGCGCAGACGTTCCTGTCCACGATCGAGAGCCAGCTGCTCCGTGCCGACGCGGTCATCACCACCGGGGGGGTGAGCATGGGCGCCTACGACACCGTCAAGGAGGTGCTCTCACGCGTCGGGACCATGCGTTTCGACAAGGTCGCCATGAAGCCCGGTATGCCGCAGGGTTTCGGCGTCCTGGGCGACGACGAGGTCCCGGTGTTCACCCTCCCGGGCAACCCGGTGAGCGCGATGGTGTCGTTCGAGGTGTTCGTCGCTCCGGCGCTGCGGCTGATGGCCGGGCGCCGACATCACGAGTCAGCACTGGTGACAGCTGTCGCCACCCATGACTGGACCGCACCGGAGGGCAAGGCCCTGTTTGCGCGAGTCGTGTTGTCCCGCAGCGGTTCCGGCTACACAGTGGCCATCGCGGGTCTGCAGGGTTCGCACGCGCTCGGCAGCCTCTCCGGGGCGAACGCGCTGGCCGTCATACCGGCTGAGGTCACGCTGGTCAGGGCCGGCGACCGGGTTCGTTGCCACCTGCTGGGACCGATCGTGGAGGCATCATGACCGAGCCGCGCCTGACCCATGTGCGCGCCGATGGTTCGGCGCACATGGTCGATGTCTCGGCCAAGGACGTCACGGTTCGCTCGGCGACCGCCACCGGGCGGGTCCTGCTGTCGGCCGCGGCCGTGGCTGCTCTTCGCTCGGGCTCGGTGCCCAAGGGCGACGCGCTGTCGGTCGCCCGCATCGCGGGGATCCAGGCGGCCAAACGCACGCCCGAGCTGATCCCGCTGGCACATCCGATCAGTGTCCACGCCGTGGAGCTCGACCTGGTGGTGGTTGACGACGGGGTGGACCTGAAGGCCACCGTCCGTACGGCCGACCGGACGGGCGTCGAGATGGAGGCACTCACTGCCGTGTCGGTGGGGGCGCTGGCGCTGGTCGACATGGTCAAGGCCGTCGACAAGCATTCACGGATCACCGATGTGCACGTGACAGCCAAGTCCGGCGGTAGGTCGGGGGACTGGGTGGCACCATGACGAGCCATGGCTCTGCGGTGGTCATCACCTGCTCGACCCGCGCGGCTGCCGGGGTCTATCCGGACCGAACGGGGCCGATCATCGTCGAGGCGCTGCGCGGCTGGGGCCTGGCCGTGGGCGATGCTGTCGTGGTGCCGGATGGTCCCGAGGTCGAGGTGGCTCTGCGCGCGGCGATCTCGACCGGAGCAGCGCTGGTGGTGACCACGGGCGGCACCGGCCTGACGCCCACCGATGGCACGCCTGAGGCGACGCAACGGGTCGTGGACCGGCTGGTGCCGGGGATCTCCGAGGCCATTCGAGCGGTCGGCGTGCAGGCCGGCCTGCCATCGGCCATGTTGTCCCGGGGCGTCAGCGGCCTGGTGGACCGGACCCTGGTCGTGAACCTTCCGGGATCGCCAGGGGGGGTGCGCGATGGGCTCGCCGTACTCGAACCCGTTGTCGCACATGCTCTCTCGCAGATCGGTGGCGGTGACCATTGAACGGGGGACTCTGGCCGGTGACTGTCACGGCGCATCGGAACGGCCGGTCCCCGGTCATTCTGAGGCCACTGCGCGGCAAGGACCGTGGCGAGTGGGAGACCCTGAGAGCCCAGAACCTCGAATGGCTGCGGCCATGGGAAGCCACCGCGCCCGAGCGGACGGCGGTCGGGCGAATGGGCTTTCGCCACCTGGTTCGACAGTTCGACCGCGAGGCCGCCGCCGGCCGGCTCCAGCCTTTTGTGATCGAGACCGAGGGGAGGCTGGTCGGCCAGATGCATCTGTTCGGGATCGCCTGGGGCTCCCTGCGCTCGGCTTCTGCGGGCTACTGGGTTGCCAAATCCGTTGCAGGGCAAGGGATCATGCCGTTGGCTCTCGCTGCCGCCTGCGACCACGCGTTCATCGGTCTGGGGCTGCATCGGGTCGAGGTCAACATCCGGCCCGAGAACACGGCGAGCCTGCGGGTTGTCGAAAAGCTGGGCTTTCGCGACGAGGGCCTTCGATGGCGCTACCTGCATATCGCCGGGGAGTGGCGCGACCACCGCAGCTTCGCCCTGACCCGTGAGGATCTGGGCAGTGCCTCGCTCGTGGAGCGCTGGAACCACTCGTAACACCAGTCACTTCAGCGACACACCGAGGCGGGTCCACGGGAAGGGCGGCGGAGCCCTCTAGCCTCGTGTTCGTGCAGCCCAGTGGTCTCGTCTTCCTTGTCATCATTGCCATTTGGGCTACCTACCTGCTCCAGCACTGGGTCCGTCGCCGCGAGCACCTGGCCACTGCCCGCTCGGTCGACCGCTTCTCCGATGCCATGCGCGTTCTGGAGCGTCGACTTCCGGTGCCCGAGCTCGAGCTGGCCTCGCCCCAGCCGCGTTCGTATGCCGTGAGCCCAGCACGCCCCTCTGGCTCGGAGGCTGTCGTGAAGCGTGCCCAACACCCGGCAGCCAATGTCCCGACGCGCCCTGCGGGTGCGGTGCGCGCAACCCCGACCTTCCACGCCCTTGCCGGCGTGTCGGCGCGTCGAGTTCAAGGTCTTTCGCTTCTGTTGTCGTTGTCGCTCGCCGCTGCTGCCCCGCCGCTCGCTGCCCTCTCGGTCCTGTCGTGGTGGAGCATCGCCGTTGCCGGCGCCGTGCTGATCGCGGACTTCGCCTGGCTGCGTCACGCCGCCGTGGCCCAGCGTGCTTCCCGTCGGGCCAGGGCGTCGGTTCGTACCCGGACCGCTGTCCGTCGAACCGCGCCTCCTGCTAGTTCGACAGCTCCCTCCGCCATGAAGCCTGCGGCCCGGCCGTTGGCGCAGTCCGAGTCCGTGGTCGAGGCTCCGGCTGACGGTGTGGCCGAGATCGCTCGGCCGACCACGGCCCCTGCGGAGGCCGACCTGTCGGGTTGGGCGCCGGTGCCCGTGCCGCCGCCCACGTACACCCTCAAGGCAAAGGCCGAGCGTCCCGAGCCCGCCCCCGCGGCCGTCGCCGGGCCCGCGCCGGTAGCGGCCTCGAGCTTCGATGGGCTGATCGATGACGATGAGCTCGACGGCCTCCTGGACCGTCGCGCGGCTGGCGCCTGAGGCATCGCGCCACCACCCGGCATACCGCCCTCACCACAGGCAGAACCGGTTTCGGACGGAGCGCTCCACGGTGTTATCGTTTCGTCCGCACCACGGGGCTGTGGCGCAGCTGGTAGCGCACCTCGTTCGCAACGAGGGGGTCAGGGGTTCGAGTCCCCTCAGCTCCACCGACATCGAGAGGGCTTATCCCGGTCTTCTTTTCGCCGGACCTCTGGTCTTCGCAAGCGTAAATTCCGGAAAGGTCCCACATCGCCAGAGACCAGGCGGCCTGGCTGGCGATGATGGATGGTCGCCGTTTCAGCGGCGGACACGACGTCGCGGGACGCCCCGCTGTGCCCGGTCCTGGTCCTATGTCAGACCTGGTCCGGGGCCAACTGGCGAACTGGGAGTTCCCCGAGGCGTTGTGGGGTGAGAGGCGACGGGGTTTGAAAGGCCCTGACCTGGTTGCGGCCGCCACCCTTTGCTTTGTAGAGCGCCTGGTCGGCTCGCTCGATCAGGGCCCGGGGCGTGTCTTGGGCCCGGGCCTGGCTCAGCCCGATGCTGGCAGTCTGACCGTTCGGCACCACGTTGAGCAGGCGGGCAGCAATGGTGTGGGCTCGTTGAAGGTCGCAGTCAGGCAAGGCGAGGGCGAACTCTTCCCCGCCCCATCGGGCGATGAGGTCACCGGTGCGCAGCTCGGCGCGGATGGCCGTGACGAGGTCCTTGAGCAGTACGTCACCGGCGACGTGGCCATGAGTGTCGTTGTAGGCCTTGAAATGGTCCATGTCGATGATGGCGACCGTGAGCGGGCTGCCGGTGCGGCGGGCGCGAGCCAGCTCGCGTTTCATCTCCTCATCCCAGCTGCGGCGATTTGCTGCCCCGGTCAGAGGGTCCCTACGCGACTGCGCCGCGAGAAGGGCGACCAGATCGGCCCGGTCGATCGCGGCACCGATTTCGGCAGCGAGCAGCTCGACCAGGTACAACGCCGGCGCGGGCGCGTGCTGATGCGACTCGTAGAAGCCAACGACGAGCACGGCCGTCGTGCGTCTGTCCCGAGTGACCGGTTGGCACAGCACGGCGCCGGCACCGGTACGCTCGATCAGCCGCTCCGAGGCCGGGTCGGCTGCGGTGTCCGCGACGTAGATCCTGGTTCCGGCGCGCCAGGCAACTGCTGTGGCGCAGTCCTCGATCCTTGGGTCGACGCGCATCGGCCCAAGGTCGACCCCGTCGGTGCCAGCAGTGGCGACCAGGGTCCCGTCGCCGTGCGGCTCGAACAGGACCGCGAACGCGGCACCGGTGACGAGTTGAGCGGCGACGCACAGTTCCGGTCGCGGGTCGGAATTGGCCGACAGCGCCCGCGTGATGGCGCCCAAGGCCGCCACGTCGGCGGCACGATGTCGGGATTGCTCGACCAGCGCTTGGATGGCCGAGCCGGCGAGCAGCCCGATGGCCACCCAGATGATCGCCCCACGCCATCCGGTATTGGGATACAGCGGTGGGCCAACCAAGATCTGTGGGGTAAGGAAAGTGGCAGCTGTTGCAGCGATGCCGAGTCGGAACTGGGTCCGGGTCCCGTAGATCGCAAGCCAGAGGATTGGCAGCATCACCAGGGGCGAGTAGCCCGAGGTCGCCCCACCGGCAGCCTGACGCAGGAGAGCGACCACTGGGAAGAAGCTCAACGGGATGGCGGCCTGGCTCCAGGCGGGCAGCCGCACCCACGGGATCAGCAGCGCCGCCGTAATCACGATGGTCGTCAGTACGGCAGCCGCTGTGAGCATTGACCGGTCCGATGAGGTCGGTGGCAACAGAACCACCACCAACGCGATGATCGCGGCACCAGCGAACGGTGCGACTCGTCCCGGCGTCCCGGAGTCGCTCAGCGGGCGCAATGACACAAGGACCGGCCTAGTGGAGGCATCTGGGGGCCTCCGATGCCTGAGTCTGCTCCGCGCAGATGTTGACCAGTTAGCGGCCGGATCGTCTTGCGCTGTCACGGATCTCCCTTCCAGCCCTCGTCCGCGGGCACGTCACTCACATCGGCGCCGCCCAATGGGACATCGAGCGGACTGAGCCCTGCTCACATCGAGTTGACAATCCCTTGACATAAAACAGGACATACCCTCAAGCGCTTCAGGCAATCGGCTGTTCAGCCACGCTGCCTCGGCCGTTCAGCCGCATCACGAATCGCCCCGACCAGAGCTTCACGGGGCGTAGTACCTGTGCTTCTTCACTGCTCAGTCGATGCGACGATGCAGAAGGCTCGCGAGCGCCCGGCTGAAGTTATCGCCCGCTCTGTAGCACAAGTGCTACAATAGTGCTATGGCTAAGGCAGGACTGCGGGAACTCCGTCAGCACGCAAGCGACCTGGTGCGCCGCGCTGAGCGTGGTGAGACGGTGACAGTGACTGTGAGCGGCCGCGAGGTCGCTCAGCTGGGACCGCTGCAGCGCATGCAATGGCGCACATGGGAAGACGTCGTCGCCGTATTCGAAGGCCCATCTGACGACGATTGGGCCAAGGACCGTGACTTGGTTGACCATGAG
>JANOHS010000158.1:0-3506 GCA_031406655.1 Micrococcales bacterium | reverse complement strand
CGGGCCCGCGCCGCGTGGGCGTAGACCGGCAGCTGCAGCTTCTCGCCGTGAGCCACCGGGTTGGTCTCGGACAGGTCCTTGAACTTGCGGATGCTGCCGGACTTGATGTCGGTGACCAGCAGTGTCCCGTCGCGGCGTTCATCGACCTTGTCGGCGCTGCCACGGAACCGGACGACCCCGCCGTCGACCTTGATCTCGACCTCGGGCTCGCCATGCATGCCGAACGCGAGCTCGCTGGCGACCACGCGGGCATCCTGCTCGGCGCGCCAGCCGTCGTCGTCGCTGAGCATCCAGTCGAGATCGGCCAGGATGCGGGTCCGTGCCCGGGCCCACAGCAGCGGGTGGCCGGTGCGACCCTCGGCCTCGAAGGCGCCGGCCCTCGCCGCCGCGATCTCCTGGAGACGCCGCCGCTGCGCGCTGGTCCACGGCTGGCCGTAGCCCGGCAGCTCGCCGCGTTCAGCGCACTCGCTGATCAGCTCGTCGAAGCACTCGTGGATCAGGCTGCCGATGTCGAGGGCGCTGATCTCCAGCACCTCCTCGGGTGCCTCGACGGGCTCGACCTTGAGCATGCGCTGGACGAAGTACTCGTGGGGGCAGATCGCGAAGCGCTCCAGCGCGGTGGGCGACACCGCACGGGTGCCGTGGACGAAGTCGGGCAGGCCGTCCTGGCCCACGAGGTTGCCGTCGAAGCGGGTGAACCGGTCGGAGTCCCTGTCCTGGCTCATGGTCCGCGACGCGTCGATGACCGGCTCGTCGAGCGTCAGGCCGGCCGAAAGTGCGCGGATCCGCCACTCCTGCCCCGTGCTCGGCGCGTCGGTGGTCAGCAGCGAGCCGGCGTAGGAGGGCGAGGTCGTGAGCCACTGGTCCGAGGACGGGTCGATGCCGGCCCGATCCCACTTCGTGGCGGGCAGGTCGGCGATGTTGCTGGCGCGGCGAAGCGTGGGCAGGAGCCATCGGCTGGGCAGGCGATCGGTGTGCCGTCGCAGGTCGCCCCGGGGGAAGCTCGCCACGACCTGGCCCGCCGAGGTGAGGGCGGCGAGCAGGCTGCGGTGCTTGATCTCCACCCGTGCTCGCGTGGACGGGAGCTGGCCTGCGGTCAGGACGCGGACCCGCTCGGGAAGGAGGGAGTCGTCGCGCAGCCTGCCGGGGAAGAGGTCCTCGGCCAGGCCGACGAGGTAGACGACGTCGAGGTCGAGCCCGATGGCGCTGGTCACCGGGGCGACCAGGACTCCCTCGCCGAACCGGCCGACGCGGGGCAGTGCCGACTCCAGCTCGAGCGCCAGCACCTCGGCGAAGCCCTCGACGGTGGGATCCGACCCGGTCTGGTCCAGCGCCGCCAGCGAGTGGAGGGTGCGCTCGATGACGCCCGCGGCGTACTGCTCCTCCAGGGGCATCCGGGCCACGTCGGCCGGCGGGATGAGGTCATGGAACAGGTCCCGGGCCCAGGTCCCCAGGGCGCTCCAGGAGCTGGCCCCCTCGGTGCTCCCTGTCTCGCTCGCGCCCGGACCGGTCACAGCCGCGAACCGGCTCTGCAGCTCGATCATGAACCGCCGCAACGCGACTGCCGTGTCGCGGTTGCGCTCGGCCCGGGCGATCGTGGAGTCGTACGGCTCGTCCTTCTGCTGCTCGGCCCTGATCGTGGCCGCCTGCGTGTCGACGTAGGTCGAGAGCCTCGTGTCCCACTGCCCGCCGGCGACCACCCCTGCCTCGCGCGACACCCGCTCCCAGCGGGAGAGGCTGATCCGCTCGCCGGTGAAGTCGCGTGCACCCACCTCTGCCAGCGTCCGGAGCATGTCGGCCCGCCGGAAGTCGGTGCGGCCCGCCTCGAGCAGGCCTAGCAGCAGCCGGGACACGGCCCGCTCGTTGACCGGGCGGACGCCGGGACCGTTGGCCGTGATGCCCGCCGCACCGAGGTGCTCGTGCAGCAGCCGCGCGTATGGCGACCGGTCGGCATAGAGGACGGCGATCCGGTGGGCGGGCACGGACTGCAACGTCTGGACCACCTCGCGCACGACGCAGCGGACCTCGTCGTCGGAGTCGGAGGCGTTGATGACCCGCGCGGCCAGCGGCTCGTCGCCGGCTGCCGGCGGCTCGAAGTCGGGGACGAGGGCTGTCAGCGTGGTGACGACGCCCTGGTCGGCGCGGGCGTTGCCGGTGAGCCCCGCGATGACCTGCAGGTCGGTCCGGGCGGCGAGGGACTGGGCGAAAGCGGTCTGGGCGCGGCTGAGGTCCTGGGGGAGGTACAGCAGCACCGGTCCCAGCTCCGTTGTGGCAGAGGCGTTTTCGCGGACGATGGTGGTCGCTGTCTCGAGGAGGTCCGTGGCGTCATACCACTGTGGCTGGAGCTCTGCGAGGGTCTCGCGGTGCAGGCGGACGACGTCCTTGACGAGGCTGGAGGCGCCCGCGAGCGTGGTGAGGGTGGCATCGTCCACGTCGCGCAGGGCCGTCATCGCCTGGGCGAGCGCCCGGGACGTGGAGGGGTGGCCGGCGACCGGTCCGAAGATGCCGGGCCCGGCGTCGAGGCGTCGGCGGATGGCGGCGCCGGTCACCGGACGCGTGGCGGGACGGCACCCTCGGGCGGTCAGCGTGGGGGCGGCCAGCTGCTCGGCGAGGCGGGGGAGCGTGGAGAGGTAGATCCCCGCGATGCCGTTGCCGTCGGCGGTGAGGCCCTGGGCCAGGAAGCGGCGGGCCACGACACCGGAGATGTTGTTGGGCACCAGAACGGTGACCGGGGCCATGGGGTCGTCGCGCTTGACCCGCGCCACCGCGTCCCGCAGCGCCTCCAGGGCCTGCCGACCGTACGCCGTCGTCGTCACCTGAGCTGCCAACCTGCCACCCCTCTCGACCCTGCCTGACCGCAGGCTATCCGCCAGGTCGGACAAGGCACGTTGGACGGGGTCCGAAGGACCGCCGGCAGTGGGCGTCAGGCTGGCCGGCACCCTCCGTAGATCACGTTCTCCAGGTGCTTCCAGTAGACGTCGATCCCGGTGAAACCGGCCGACCGCAGATAGTCCAGCTGTTGGTCCAGCGGGATGATGTAGCGCACGTGGTTCTCGTAGCGGGCGTGCTCCTCCGGCGTGCGGTGGAGCCGTTTGCTCGCAGCCTCGGGGTCGGCGCGGTCGTTCGCCATCTCCCAGGTGGCTTCGACGACGGGGTCCGGCGAGCTCACGGGGTCGTAGTTGAGGTACCAGCCGCCAGGGGCGAGGTGTTCGAAGATCTCGGCGAACAGCCCCTGCTTTCGGTGATCGGGCAGGTGGTGGATGCACAGGGAGGTCACCACCGCGTCGAGGGTCGTCGGGATCGCCGCGGGCCAGGTGCTGGTCGACATGTCGAACTCGACGTACTCGAATCGCCCTGCGAACGGCTGCAGCTCGCGCTCGCCCGCAGCGATCATCTGGGCTGAGAAGTCGGTGAGAATGGCGACGCTGCGTGGATACCGCTCCAGGATCCCACGCGTGGCCGAACCGGTCCCTGCTCCCAGATCGAGAAAGGTGAAGGCGTCCTGC
>JANOHS010000155.1:0-5406 GCA_031406655.1 Micrococcales bacterium | reverse complement strand
GACTCGATGAAGCAGTTGGCGTGGCCGTCGAAGGAGCCGGTCATCGGCTTGCCGGCGATGAGCTCCAGGAAGTTCTCGGTGAAGATGTCCACCGCGAAGTGCGCGACCGAACCGGCCTTTGACGCCGGGATGTCCGATGCGTCGCCGATGGCGAACATGTTCGGGTAGGTGGTGGACTGCAGGGTGTGCTTGTCGACCGGGACGTAGTTCAGCTCATCGCCCAGACCGGAGCGGGCCACGAAGTCGGCGCCCATGTTCAGCGGGACGGTGACCAGCAGGTCGAAGGGAATCTCGCGCTCGTCGTAGGAGACCAGTGACTTGTTCTCGACGTCGATCCGCTCGACCATGAAGTCGGTCTCCAGGGCGATCTTGCGCTCTTCGATCATGTAGCCCAAGGCGTCGGAGGAGATCGGCTTGGTGAAGGCACCCGGCAGTGGTGTGACGTAGGTGATCTCGACGCGGTCACGCAACCCGTGCTCGCGCATCCACGCCTCGGCCAGGAAGGTGAACTCCAGTGGCGCCACCGGGCACTTGATCGGCATGTCGGTGATGTGCACGACGAGCCGGCCATGGTCGAACTTCTTCAGCGCCTCGGCCAGCGCCTTGGCGCCATCCATGGTGTAGAAGTCGAAGATGCTCTTGCGCCACTCGCTGTCCAGCATGCCCGGGGTCTGGTCGGGCCGGGGCGTGCAGCCGGAGGCGATGACCAGGTAGTCGTAGTCGAGGGTCTTGCCATCGACCAGGGCGACGGTGTTTGCGGCCGCGTCGACCCGGTCGACCTCACCCATCACGAAGTCCACTCCCTTTTTGAGCGTGGGACGTCGCGGGCGGGTGACCTGGTCGGCGGTGTACGTGCCGAAGGGCAGGAACAGGAACCCCGGTTGGTAGGTGTGGACGTCATGGGCGTCCACGACCGTGATGTTCCACTCACCCGCATCGAGGTGGCGCCGTAGCTTGTTGACGATCATCGTGCCAGCCGTCCCGGCACCTAGAACCAACAACTTCTTCACAGCAGTTCCTCAATTCCTTGTGGTGATCGTTCCTGACGTCTTTGTGGTCATTGATCCTGACGCTTGCACCACGCTACGGAGCGCGGGTCCTCCCCTGACAGGGCCAAAGGTCCCTATTACCCTAGGGGGTATGTCACCCGGCTACGACGACGAGTGGCCAGAAGTCGCGGGCGCCGCCCGAAAAGAGGAGGGAACAATGAGCAGGGTAGCCATACCCCCGAGCAGCCCGGGCGCGGGTGCGCTGCCGGCGTGGACGTCGCTGCTGGCGGTGGTGGCCCATCCCGATGACGAGTCGTTCGGTCTCGGCGCGATCCTGGCCGCCTTCACCGCCGCTGGAGCGCGGGTCGAGGTGTTCTGCCTGACCCACGGGGAGGCCTCGACCCTGCACGGAGCCCCCGGGGACCTCGCCGCGCTGCGCGGGTCTGAGCTCGACTCGGCGGCCGAGATGCTCGGCGTGACCCACACCACGCTGCACGCCCACCCCGATGGGGCCCTGCGCACGGTGGGCGGGACCAGGCTCGCCACCGAGGTCGTCGCCTTGGCCCGGTCCTGCCGGGCCGAGGGGCTCTTGGTGTTCGATACGGCAGGGGTAACCGGTCACCCCGACCACATGGCCGCAACCGCGGCGGGACTCCTGGCGGCGGAGCGGCTCGGCCTGCCGGTCCTGGGCTGGACCCTTCCAGAAGCCGTCGCGACCCAGCTCAACCAGGAGCTCGGCGCCAGCTTCACCGGTCACCGCGATGGGGACATCGACCTGCGGGTAACCGTCGAGCGCGTCCGGCAGCGCCTCGCCAGCCTCGCCCACGTGAGCCAGGCCCTGCCCAGCAGCGTCCTTTGGCGGCGGCTGGAGCTGCTCGGCGACACGGAGAGCCTGCGCTGGCTGCGGCGGGGGTAGTCTGCCGCGTCGTCCGCTCTTTGGGGGGTGCAGGCCGGCGCCGAAGGCCTCAGACCCCGTCGCGCCGGGCGGCCAGCAGAGCCGCCCGCTGGACCTGCCAGGCCTCGAGGTCGATCTCGCCTCGTGCCAGCCGGCCGTCGAGGATCTCCAGCGCCGACTCACGGGTGGAGGGGGCTGTTCCGCTCCCACTTCCGGGAAGCAGGCGCACCACCAGCCACACGATCAGCCCGAGCAGGAGAAGCCAGAACACGCCCATGGCGAGCCATCCGAGCGGACCCATCCCGCCGCCATACCAATTCATCATCGTGGACTCCTCCTGATCGAGCGCTCCGGGCGCTACGGATACCTCCAGCCTCGCCCCATGGTGCATCGGTGGTGCCCAGAAACCATGTAGAAACGATGAAGAACGGCGGCGAACCGGCTGCGGTGGGGCGTTCAGCGGATGGCGGGCCTGATCGTGCCCACCACCTCGCCCAGCCCGATGCGTGCGCCGTCGGGCCCGGGAGCCCAGCCGGTGACCGTCACGGTGTCGCCGTCCTGGAGAAAAGCCCGCGTCGTGCCGTCGCCCAGGGTCAGTGGGTCCCGGCCGTTCCAGGTGAGCTCCATCAGGCTGCCGAGGGTGTGCTTCTCCCCGCCGCTGATCGTGCCCGAGGCGAACAGGTCACCATCGCGCAGGCTGGCGCCGTTGACGGTCAGGTGGGCGAGCATCTGGGCAGGCGACCAGTACATCCCGGCGTAGCGGGGGCTTGACACCAGCGTGTCGTTGATCCGCACCTCGAGGCGGATGTCGAGCCCGAAAAGGCCTGTGCCAGAACCCATGAGGTAGGGGAGGGGCTCGGGATCCTGGCGCGGCAGCGGCGTTCTCGCGTGGGCCAGCGCATCCATCGGGACGACCCAGGCACCCAGGCTGGAGCCGAACGACTTGCCCAGGAACGGACCGAGAGGGACGTACTCCCAGGCCTGGATGTCGCGGGCGCTCCAGTCGTTGAAGAGGGCTACCCCGAAGATGTGGTCGACCGCGTCGTCGATCCCGACCGGGCTGCCCAGCTCGGTGCTGCCGCCGACGACGAAGCCGAGCTCGGCCTCGATGTCGAGCTTGCGACTCGGGCCGAGCTGCGGCGCCGTATCGGTGGGCGCCTTGTGCTGACCCATCGGGCGGATGATGTCGGTGCCGCTGACGACCACCGTGCCGGAACGACCGTGATAGGCGATCGGTAGGTGCTTCCAGTTCGGGGTCAGCGCATCCCCGTCGGGGCGGAAGATCTTTCCGATGTTGGTGGCGTGGCTCTCGCTGGCATAGAAGTCGACATAGTCGGCCACCTCGATGGGCAGGTGGAGGGTGACCGCCGCGAGCGGGATCAGGTGGGGCTCGATCCCGTCCCGTCGTGCGGGGTTGGACAGGACCTCCGTGAGCCAGCTGCGGGCGGCGGTCCACGCCGGCCGGCCCAGGGACAGGAAGTGGTTGAGGCTGGGTTGCGCCCAGCAGATGCCCGACTCCATGCCGACGAGCTCGGCGGCAGCTGAGGCGTCGAGCACGTGGTCCCCGATCCGCACGCCGACCCGGCGAAGGTCCGGGTCGTCGGTCGAGAAGACCCCGTAGGGGAGCGTGGCCAGGCCGAAGGGGTGGTCGGCCGGGAGGTCGAGCCAGGTGGTCGTCACATCGTCGTCTCCTCGATCAGGCCGAGCTCGGCAAGGTCGCTGATCGGGTCCAGGACCTCGCAGCAGCCGTATGCCGTGAAGAAGGCGCGCACGACGCTCGCGTCGGCTTGGCTCATCCGCCTGATGATGTCCAGAATCGGCACCGGATCACGCCCCGAGAGAAGGGCCTCCATCTCGGGAACCTCGGCTCCGTGAGCCAGTGCCCAACGGGTTGCCGCGATGACGTTGAGGAAGCCGAACTGGTCCTCACCCTCGGCGGTCGTGAGGGTGAGGGCATGGTGAAGCCCGCCGGTCAGCTTGAACCCGAGGCCGTGGTCGATGCAGGCGCGGATGAAGGTCGCCAGCTCTGCCGGGCTGGGGACGGGGCTGTTCGGGGTCGATCCCGTGCGGAACTTGGCCTGGACCCGGATGCGGCCGTCGGTGTGCGCCTGGATGTCGGACAGTGCCTGCTCCTGCTCGATGCCGCTGGGCACCTCGACGGAGAGGGATGCGACGTCCCAGCCCAGGGCATGGGGCCAGTCCGGGCCCCAGCCGATCTCGACGCCGGTGGGAGTCACGCCCGGGTCCTCGATCAGGCGCGACAGGGCGTCGCCGACGAAGCTCAAGTCGGTGCCGGGCCGGCCGACCAGTGCCACATCCACCTGTTGAGAACCTCGCTCGAAGCGAAGGAGCTCCTCGATCGCGGAGGCCGGCAGGAGCAGCGGCCCGACCAGGTCTGCGTAGGAGCTCGACCGCCGTGCCACGTGATCGCTGGCAGCCACGGGGAGCGGGGCGAGCCCCGGGGGGAAGACCGCGGCATCGTCGAACAAGGCTCTGAACAGGGCTCGTTCGGCAGGTCGCCGGGCCGGTTCACCGGCGGATCGCTGCGGCCTCGACATGCCGGAAAGGCTACCAAGTGGTGGGGATGGCCCCTGGTTGTCCCGCGGCGGCTGGTGGTTCACCGAGCCTGGTGGGAATCTAGGTCAGCGCAAGCCCGACGGACACCATCGACGCGAGGATGACCATGGCGCACTACCAACGGATCGGCAACGTGCCCCACAAGCGGCACACACAGCACCGCACTCCGGATGGCGGTCTGTACTACGAGGAGCTGATGGGGGAGGAGGGCTTCTCCTCGGACTCATCGCTGCTCTACCACCGCTACCTGCCCTCCGCGATCACGGCGGCCAGGTCATGGGACCTCGGGGACTCACTGGCAATGACGCCCAACCACCCTCTGCTGCCGCGTCACCTCAGGCTGCACGACCTCTTCGTCGATGACGCCTGGCGAGGGGTGGACGTGGTGACCGGCCGACGGCTCGTTCTGGGAAACGGTGACGTCCGGATCTCCTACGTCGTGGCTGACACACCGAGTCCGTTCTATCGCAACGGAATTGGTGACGAGTGCATCTTCGTCGAGGGCGGCGGCGCGCGGGTGGAGACGGTGTTCGGGGCGTTTGAGGTCGCCGCCGGCGACTACCTGGTGGTTCCGCGTGCGACGACCCACCGGTGGATACCTGCCGGAGGGGAGCCGTTGCGCGCCTACTGCATCGAGGCGAACTCGCACATTGCCCCGCCCAGGCGTTATCTGAGCAAGTACGGTCAGCTGCTCGAGCACGCACCCTTCTGCGAGCGCGACCTCCGACCGCCGCAGGGGCCCCTGCTTGCCGAGGAGGCCGGGTCGACGGAGGTGCTCATCAAGCACCGGGGCAACGGGCCGGGCGGGATAGCCGGCACGGTCCACACCTACCCGCACCACCCTTTGGATGTCGTCGGCTGGGACGGATGCCTCTATCCGTATGCCTTCAACGTCAGCGACTTCGAGCCGATCACCGGTCGCGTGCACCAGCCACCGCCCGTCCA
>JANOHS010000146.1:0-5606 GCA_031406655.1 Micrococcales bacterium | reverse complement strand
ACCGTGGATGCCGCCTTCACGCCCGTACCCGGACTCCTTGTAGCCGCCGAAGGGAGAGGTCGGGTCGAAGCGGTTGAACGTGTTCGCCCAGATCACCCCCGCGCGCAGCTGGTCGGCCATCCACAGGATCCGCGACCCCTTCTCGGTCCAGATCCCAGCGGAGAGCCCGTATGGCGTGTTGTTGGCCTTGGCGACCGCCTCCTCCGGCGTGCGGAACGTCAGCACCGACAGGACCGGCCCGAAGATCTCCTCCTGCGCGATTCTGTGGGACTGGGACACGCCCGTGAAAACCGTTGGGGCGAACCAGAACCCGCGTTCAGGCAAGACGCAGGGGGCGCTCCAGCGGGTGGCCCCCTCCGACTCCCCGACCTGGGTCAGCTCGCGGATCCGGGCGAGCTGGGCGGCGGAGTTGATGGCGCCGATATCGGTGTTCTTGTCCAGGGGGTCACCAACGCGCAGCGTCTGCAGACGACGCTTGAGCCGCATGATCACGTCATCGGCGACGTTCTCCTGCACGAGCAGACGGGACCCCGCGCAGCAGACGTGGCCCTGGTTGAAGAAGATCCCGTTGACGATCCCCTCGACCGCCTGGTCGATGGCGGCGTCCTCGAAGACGATGTTGGCCGCTTTGCCGCCGAGCTCGAGGGTGGCCCGCTTGCGGGTTCCGGCGATGGACCGGGCGATGTCCTTGCCCACCTCGGTCGAGCCGGTGAAGGCGATCTTGTCGATGCCCGGGTGGCGGATCAGAGATGCCCCGGTCCGGCCGGTGCCGGTGATGATGTTGACAGCTCCGGCCGGCAGGTCGGCCTGCTGGCAGACCTCGGCGAACAGCAGGGCGGTGAGCGGGGTGGTCTTGGACGGTTTGAGGACGACGGTGTTCCCTGCCGCCAGGGCGGGTGCGATCTTCCAGGACAGCATGAGCAGCGGGAAGTTCCAGGGGATGACCTGTCCCACGACGCCGATGGCGCGCGGGTTCTCCCCGAGCCCTGCGTGCTCGAGCTTGTCGGCCCAGCCCGCGTGGTAGAAGAAGTGCGCTGCCGCCAGGGGGATGTCGACGTCGCGCGACTCCTTGATCGGCTTGCCGTTGTCCATGGTCTCCAGGACCGCGAACTCCCGGGCGCGTTCCTGAAGGATGCGTGCGATCCGGAAGAGGTACTTGCCGCGCTCGGCGCCGGACAGCCGGCCCCACGGCCCGTCGAAGGCCTTGCGAGCCGCCCGCACCGCCCGGTCGATATCGGCCTCGCCGGCCTCGGTGACCTCGGCCAGGACCTCCTCGGAGGACGGGTTGATGGTCTTGAACGCCGACCCGCCGGTGGACTCGACGAACTCGCCACCGATGAACAGCCCGTATGACGGTCGGATGTTGACGATCGCACGCGACTCGGGGGCCGGTGCGTACTCGAACGTGGCCATGGTGTCCCTGCTCTCAGCTCAGTCGATCGTCACGTAGTCGGCACCGGAGTAGCGGCCGGTGGCCAGCTTCTGCCGTTGCAGGAGTAGGTCGTTGAGCAGGCTGGAGGCCCCGAAACGGAACCATGCCGGGTCGAGCCAGTCCTCACCGGCGATCTCGTTGACCATCACCAGGTACTTCAGCGCGTCCTTGGTGGTCCTGATGCCACCGGCCGGCTTCACCCCGATCTGGGTCCCGGTGAGGTCACGCCAGTCGCGGACGGCCTCGAGCATGATCATCGTGACGGGAGGGGTTGCCGCCGGGGACACCTTGCCCGTCGAGGTCTTGATGAAGTCGGCACCCGCCAGCATTGCGAGCCACGAGGCGCGCCGGACGTTGTCATAGGTCCCGAGCTCGCCGGTCTCCAGGATGACCTTCAGATGTGCGGGGGTCCTGTTGGCCGCGCCCTGCGCGCACGCCTCCTTGATGGCGACGATCTCGTTGAACACCTGGAGGTACCTGCCGGAGAGGAAGGCCCCGCGGTCGATGACCATGTCGATCTCGTGAGCGCCAGCCTTGAGGGCCTCGCGGGTGTCGGTGAGCTTGACCGTCATCGAGGCCCGGCCGGACGGAAAGGCCGCAGCCACGGCGGCCACGTGAATGCTGCTGTCCTTCAAGGCATCCACGGCCACCGGGACCATGTCGTTGTAGACGCAGACCGCAGCGACGTGTGGCGTTCCCGGGTCGCCGGGGTCAGGGGCCATCGCCTTGACGCAGAGCGACCGCACCTTGCCCTCGGTGTCGGCGCCCTCCAGCGTCGTCAGGTCGATCATGCTGATCGCCGTGTCGATCGCCCAGGCCTTGGACGTGGTCTTGATGGAGCGGGTCCCCAACCCTGCGGCGCGGGCATCCGCGCCGACCCGGTCCACACCTGGCAAGCCGTGCAACCAGGTGGTCAGGGACGCGTTGGTCAGGGCTCCGACTCCGAGAAGCTCTCGCGCGTGCGCAGTGGCTGTCGGGGTACTCACGGCCGGAGTCTATCCACCTATGCTCATCCGGTGGCTGTGACGGATCAGCACGAGCCACGCCCCTGGCCGCCTGAGAGCAAGGACACTGATGGGTACCGAGACGTCAACCTCACAGCGTGTGTTCCGCCAGCGGCTGCCGCTTGCGCTGGGGGCTGCGTGCGGCCTCACCGGCCTGGTGCTGCTCGTGTCCATCGTCCAGAGCTGGGCCGAGAACCCCGAGCCACTGTTCGCCGCCTGGGTGCTGTTCGCACTCGCGCTCGTGTGGGCCCTGTTCGTCCGGCCGGCGGTTCTGCTCGGTGACGACGGCGTGACCATCCGAAACATCGCCAGGGACATCCACATCCCCTGGGCACAGGTCACCAGGGTGGACTCCCGCTGGAATCTCAAGGTCTACGTGCAGGATCGGGGCTACACGGCGTGGGCGATCGCCTCGCAGATGGGGCGCCCGAGGTTGTCCCCCGGTGGCCTGTTCGCCCAGCCCGGGCGGACCGAGGGACACGTCGGGGCCGACGACCGGTCGTCCACGTCAGAGCCGAGGGTCACCGCTGCTGTGGTCGCCCGCGCCATCGAGTCGGCCAGGAAGGACCGGGCCGAAGCAGCCGCGCGAGGTGCAGTCACGGCGGCACCGGGCGGCCAGGTGCGCGTCACGTGGGTACGGCTGGTCCTCGCCATCCTGGCCCTGTCCGGCCTCGCCGTCGTGACACTCTCCCTGACCTGACTCAGGCCGGCTCGGTCAACCCCCGCATCGAGGTTGCCACCCGGCCCAGCCTTCCCGCGGCCCGGGCCCGTGCGGCGACCAGGCCGCTCGACGCATCCACCGCGACGATGACCTCGAGATAGACCTTGAGCTTGGGCTCCGTCCCGCTCGGGCGCACGATCACCCGGCTGTCGTCCTCGAGGTGGTAACGCAGCCCGTCCGTGGGCGGCAGCGCTTCGGTGCCCTCGGCCAGATCGTCGATCCGGGCGACCGGGATGCCGCCGATCTCCGTTGGTGGGTGCCTTCTCAGTCCCGACATCAACGTGCCGATAACGCTCAGGTCATCGACCCGGACGGCGAAGGAGTCGGTGGCATGTACCCCGTGTGTCATCGCGAGGTCGTCCAGGACGTCGAGCAGGCAACGGTGCTCGACCCGAAGACCCGCGGCCATCTCGGCCAGCAGCAACGCCGCACTGACGCCGTCCTTGTCGCGCACCCGGGCGGGGTCGACGCAGTACCCCAGGGCCTCCTCGTAGCCGTAGCGCAGTCCGGCAACTCGCGAGATCCACTTGAAACCGGTCAGGGTCTCCTCGTGCCTGATCCCCGCGTGCGCAGCCATGGCCGCCAGCAGCCGGGACGACACGATCGAGTTGGCGAAGACGTCGCCGGCCTCGACCCCGCGAGCCAGGATGTGTGCCCCGAGCAGCGACCCGACCTCGTCGCCGCGCAGCATCCGCCATCCCGACGGGTTGTCCGCCGTGGCTGCATCCGGGTCGGGGACGGCGGCCGCACACCGGTCGGCGTCGGGGTCGTTGGCCAGGACGATGTCGGGATGCACCCGGGCCGCCAGTGCCAGCGCCGCATCGATCGCGCCCGGCTCCTCGGGGTTGGGGAAGCTCAGGGTGGGGAACAGGGGGTCGGGCTCCGCCTGGCTGGCGACCACGATGGGCGCGCCGAAACCCGCCCGCTTGAATGCGGCAACGACGACCTCGCTACCGACGCCGTGCAGCGCGGTGTGGACCACGCGCAGCTCGCGGGGGCCGCCCGGAGCGACGACCGCGGTCGCGGCATCCAGGTAGGCCTCGAGCACGTCATCGTTGAGCGTGGTCCAGCCGGTGTCCGCCCGAGGGACGTCAGCGACGCGGCCGACCGCGGCGATGTGTGCGGCGATCTCGGCATCGGAAGGCGGCACGATCTGGCTGCCGTCGCCGAGGTAGACCTTGTAGCCGTTGTCCTGGGCGGGGTTGTGGCTCGCCGTCACCATGACGCCCGCATCGGCGCCGAGATGACGGATCGCGAACGCCAGCACCGGTGTTGGCAACGGGCGGGGCAGCACCATCGCACGACCGCCGGCGGCGACCACGACGGCGGCGGTGTCGGCGGCAAAGACGTCCGAGTTGTGCCGGGCATCGCGTCCGATGACCACCAGCGGTTCTGGTGAAGTTTCCTTCAGGTATGCCGTGAGCCCGGCTGCCGCACGGATCACCACCGAGCGGTTCATCCGGTTGGGACCTGCCCCAAGTGCGCCCCGCAGCCCGGCAGTGCCGAACTCGAGCATCCCCACGAACCGGTCGGCCAGGTCCGCCCCGGCCTCTACGTCACCCGACGTCGCGGCCGCCAGAACGGCGTCGAGCTCCGCACGGGTCGCCTCGTCGGGATCGTCGTCGCGCCAGGAGGTGGCGCGCCGAAGCAGATCCGGCGGAACGGCATACGGGGGTGTGCCGGTGGGGGTCATCGCGGGAGCTCCATCCGGGCGACGATGGCCGAGAGCAGGTGGCCGCAGCGCTCGGCGGCGCTCTGGCCGGCTTCGAGCACCTCTTCGTGGGAGAGCGGCTGGTCGCCTATGCCTGCCGCCGGGTTGGTGACCATGGAGATCCCGAGGATCTCCATCCCGCTCTGACGGGCCGCTATCGCCTCGAGGGCCGTCGACATACCGACCAGGTCGCCCCCGAAGATCCTGGCCATCTGGACCTCGGCGGGCGTTTCGTACTGGGGTCCGCGGAACTGGACGTAGACGCCCTGGTCGAGATCGGGGTCGATCTCCAGGGCCAGCGCGCGAAGCCGGGCCGAGTACAGGTCGGTCAGATCGACGAAGCTGGCCCCCTCGATCGGGGAGGCCGCGGTGAGGTTGATGTGGTCCCGGATCAGCACCGGGGTCCCCGGCGCCCAGGCCGGGTTGACGCCACCGCATCCGTTGGTCAGCACGATCGTCCTGCAGCCGGCCGCTGCAGCTGTGCGCACCGCGTGAACCACCGAGCGGACGCCCCGGCCCTCGTAGAAATGGGTCCGGGTCCCAAAGACCAGGGCCCGGCGATCAGTGTCCCCGATCGCCACCGATCGCATCACGCCTGAGTGTCCGGCGACGGCCGCCTTGGCGAACCCGGGAACGTCAGCATTGTCAATGGTGGCAGCGGTTCTCCCGATCAGGTCACCGGTCTGGCCCCAGCCCGAGCCAAGCACCAGGGCGATGTCATGGCGCTGGGACCCTGAG
>JANOHS010000056.1:0-2581 GCA_031406655.1 Micrococcales bacterium | reverse complement strand
ATCCCACCACCTGACGACGCAACGACGGGGACCGCTTCGCCTGTCGTTGAGCCGACCCCTCAGGCAGGACCATCGATCGGCCGAGGTGGCGGCGCGATGCCGCGATCTTCCTGACGAGCCAGACAATCTCCCTGTTCGGCTCGATGCTCGTCCAGCACGCGATCATGTGGCACCTGACCTTGCAGACGAAGTCGGGTCGGTGATGGCCTTGAGCGCGGCGGGATCCGTGGGCACAGGTCGCAGCTCGTTCACCCAACCAGTCAACCAGCCAGGCCGGTCCGCCCACCAGCGGATGCCACGGTCGCAGGTTCCGACGTCGGGATGAGTCTCCCGGTGCCTCCTGAGCACCGGCGAACCGCAAGACACGGAGCCGCCACGCGGGCCTTCCTCGGGTCAGTCGTCCATCGCTTCGATCCCGAGCTCAGCCAGCTCGGCCACGCGCTCGCGCATGTGCTGGATCATCTCCGGCGGTGGGCGCTTCCAGCCCGCGACCTCCTCGACGACCCGCAGTGGCTCGGTGGTTCGGTAGGACCGGGTCGGGTTCCCTGGGAAGCGCTTGTCGGTGACGTTCGGGTCGTCTTCGATCGTGCCGAGTGGCTCGACCCGGAAGACCCGTCCGGGCCCCTCGCCGCGAGCGAGCTCGGCAGCCAGTGGCGCGCCCTCGCCGCTTGCGGTCAGGTAGATGTGTTTGGCCTGACGCCCCGAACCGTAGTTCGAGCGCCATCCCGGTGTGAGCAAGTCACCCGGACGCAGGTCGGCTTTGGTCCCGTGAAAGAACGGCCCGGGGTCGTCGACCACGCGCGGCGTCGGAGGTGGGTCCCGAAGCAGGCTGTCGAGCCGTTCCATGAGGACCGCGACCCGGGTGCGCCCCTTCGGCGCCCGCGGATAGCGGGTCAGGACGTCAAGGACGACCGGCGTGGCTCGCCTGGCGGCGGCGGTGATCACGTACTCCGCGACCACCGGGTCATCGCCCCGTGCGAGCTCGGCCGCCCGGGCGGCATGGGTGGCCGACCCCAGGATGTGGCGCACCTGCGTCGCCTTCGCCAGCGGATGGAGGTATGCCGCCGCGGCGGCGTCTCCGGCAGCGCTCGCTGCGTGCCCAGCGGCTTCGGTCGGAGCGTCCTTGGCTGCGCGGTGGGCGTCGGCCGCGGCGGTCCGTTGGAGGCGGGACCGGGGCGCCCCCTCGGCGAAGACTCGCGCGGCTTGGATAGCCGCGGCCGGGCGAGGGTCATCGGGGCGGGCTTTCTGGAAGAGGACGAGTGCTGGTTCGGCGCACGCCACGGCATACCCGGCAATCGCCCGCAGCTCGTCCGTCGTCAACTCGAAGTCACCCGAACGTGTCTGCATCTCCTCGAGTTTCGCACAACGCGTCGGCCGACCCCTCGGGCACGTAGCGGAGGCGGATCATCCGGTACCTGGCCGGCTGCCTTCCCGCTTCCGACCAACCCGCTCCCCCCAAGACCGAGTGCCCGCGCCTCGTACGCCTTTGGGTCGAGGGTTCGGTTCCAGTCCTGGAGTCGACGATCGGTGAAGTCAGTCCCGACTTCGCCAGCCCGGCACGGTGATCCGGCACTATCCGCCGGTCTGGTCGGACTGCTTGCGGACGCGGAAGCGGAGGAGGGTCGCGTCGCCCGACCGCGTGCTGCTGAGCGGTTCCAGGTCTGTCCTCGCAAGGCCCGGGGACGAGAAGCGGATGCCGTCGCCGAGCAGCACCGGCAGCACATACACCAGGATTTCGTCGACGAGCCCCCGCTGCAGGCACTGGCTGGCCACGTCGGCGCCGAGGATTTCGAGGTTCTTGCCGCCGGCAGCGTCCAGTGCGGTGGCGACCGCTTCCCCGATGTCGCCGGAGAGGATCGTGACCCCCGGGTCCGGCGCCTCCAGCGGTCTATGGGTGAGGAGGAACATAGGTCCCGAGAAGGGGTAGTCGGTGCTGTCCGGCTCCTCGGCCTTCATCCGGTCGCCTACCTCCCAGGTCCGCCGGCCGACGAGCATGGCGCCGGTGGCCGCGGCGACCTCCGCTAAATCGTCCGGTGCCACGAAGTCGGCGAGAGCGCGACCACCGCCCCAGTCCATCGAGTGGCCGGGACCCGCGATGAAGCCGTCAAGCGACATACACCTGTTCACGACTACCTTGCCGCTCATTTCACAGCCGCCATCCTTGGGTCGTCACCGCACGGCTGGCGCTTCCTGAGCTGACACCTGCCGGATCTCAGCGCGCGCCGCCACGAGTTCAGATCCTTGCGCCGATCGGGGCGTACGGGAAGTGCCGCTTCAGTACGTCTCATGTGACGCCTGGCGGGCGGAGCAGTCGCGACATACAACATCCGCATCTCGGTGCAGATCCGATCGTCCGCATCGCCGAAAACGCGGCGGGCAATTCGCGGCGTGAGCGCGCTCGCAGCGGTCGCTGCGCGGCTGCCCCTGGAGGATTTGAACGTGAATCAGCTCTCGTCGTCGTTGGCGACGGTCTCGATCCAGTCGACCGCATCGTCGGTGAGCTGCGTCTCCCCCTCCACCGAAAACCCAGTCCACCACTGAGCGCTCTGTTCGCCCCCTGTGACGCTGAGGATCTCTGCGA
>JANOHS010000469.1:0-2569 GCA_031406655.1 Micrococcales bacterium | reverse complement strand
CGAGACGGTCTTGCCGGCACGCTTGGCCTCGGCAAGGACGTATGGCGCAAGGATCAAGCTGAGCAGGGCGTCGCTCGAGCTGAGCTGCTCCCCACCCGGGTCGATCTGGTTGACCTCCTCCGAGACGGCCTGGACGTCCTGGTCGCCGATGACCGTGTCGTTGACAATCGCCGCGGCTCCGGCCTGCTGGGCTCCGCAACCGGACAACGCCAGGGTCGCACCGAGCACGAGCGCCATCGGGAGCGCCAGACGTGAGGCGCGGGTTCTGCCCAGCGTGGAGCGAACGTGTTGCGAGGGCGCCAAGGCCGTGTCCTTTCGTCGCGCCGTCTCAAGGAACCTGCCGAGCCGGCGTCCATCTCGTGTCTTACTCGTCCATCATGATGACTTTGTCGTCGCGACTCGCGCCGCGTCGGCCACGCTGTCCAGCAGAACTGCATGGATCAGGTCAGTTGCCCACCGCAGGACCGCCGTGTCCCGCAGCGGCTGACCGGCCACCCGCGCAGTCATCGGCCTGGGCACCAAGATCGTACGGACCGACTCCTTGACCAGTGTGCCCGGGTACAGCCGTTGGAGGCGCAGCTGTTGGCTCTCGGGCAGCTGGAGCGGGCCGAAGCGCACGAACTTGCCCTGGAGGCTGATGTTGGCCACATCTGCCTGGCGGGCGACCGTGCGCAGCCGAGCCACCTCGAGCAGGTTGCGCACCGGCTCGGGCGGGCTGCCGTAACGGTCCTGCAGCTCGGCCTCGATCTCGGCCAACCCCGCCGCATCCTGGACCGTCGCGAGCTTCTTGTAGGCCTCGAGGCGCAACCGCTCCCCCGGGACGTACTCAGGCGGGAGATGCGCATCGACCGGCAGCTCGATCTTGATCTCCGAAGGGGGAGCCTCGCCACCCTCGCCCCGGTAGCTGGCCACCGCCTCGCCGACCAGCCGGATGTACAGGTCGAACCCGACACCCTCGATGTGGCCGGACTGCTCGCCACCGAGCAGGTTGCCGGCACCACGGATCTCGAGGTCCTTCATGGCCACCGCCATCCCGGCGCCCAGGTCGGTATGGCTGGCAATCGTGGCCAGCCGGTCGTGCGCCGTCTCGGTGAGCGGCTTCTCCGGCGGGTAGAGGAAGTAGGAGTAGGCGCGTTCCCGGCCACGACCCACCCGACCGCGCAGCTGGTGCAGCTGGCTGAGGCCGAGCACGTCGGCCCGCTCGACGATGAGGGTGTTGGCGTTGGAGATGTCCAGGCCGGTCTCGATGATCGTGGTGCAGACCAGGACGTCGAAGCGCTTCTCCCAGAAGTCGACGACCACCTGCTCGAGCCGGTGCTCGGCCATCTGCCCATGGGCCGTGGCGATCCGCGCCTCGGGCACGAGCTCACGGATCCTGGCGGCGGCCTTCTCGATGGAGGACACCTTGTTGTGGATCAGGAACACCTGGCCCTCGCGCAGGAGCTCGCGCCGGATGGCGGCGATGATCTGCTTCTCGTCGTAGGGGCCGACGAAGGTCAGGACCGGGTGGCGCTCCTCCGGCGGCGTGGCGATCGTGGACATCTCGCGGATTCCGGTGACGGCCATCTCCAGGGTGCGCGGGATCGGCGTCGCCGACATCGCCAACACGTCGACAGCCGTGCGCATCCGCTTGAGCTGTTCCTTGTGCTCGACACCGAAACGCTGCTCCTCGTCGACCACCACCAGCCCGAGGTCCTTGAAGCGAATCTCGTCCGACAGCAGCCGATGCGTGCCGATGACCAGGTCGACGGTGCCGTCGGCCAGCCCCTCGACGACCTTCTTGGCCTCGCCCACGGACTGGAACCGCGACAGCGCCTTGACCACCACGGGGAACGGCGCATAGCGCTCCGAGAACGTCTGGAAGTGTTGCTGCACAAGCAAAGTCGTCGGCACCAGGATCGCGGCCTGTTTGCCGTCCTGGATGGCCTTGAACGCCGCGCGCACCGCGATCTCGGTCTTGCCATAGCCGACGTCGCCACAGATCAGCCGGTCCATGGGGACCTCGCGCTCCATGTCGACCTTGACCTCGTCGATGCTGATCAGCTGGTCGGGTGTCTCGACGTAGACGAAGGCGTCCTCGAGCTCACGCTGCCACGGGGTGTCCGGCCCGAAGGCGTGACCCTTGGTCGCCATCCGGGCGCTGTAGAGACGGATCAGCTCGCCGGCGATCTGCTTGACGTGCTTCTTGGCGCGACCTTTGGTCTTCGCCCAGTCCGCGCCGCCCAGCTTGTTCAGCGTGGGAGCCTCGCCGCCGACGTACCGGGTGATCTGGTCGAGCTGGTCGGTCGGCACGAACAGGAGGTCGGCTGGTTGGCCCCTCTTGCTCGAGCCGTACTCCAGCAAGAGGTATTCGCGGGCCGCTCCCCCGACCGTGCGCTGCACCATCTCGGCGAACTTGCCGACGCCGTGCTGCTCGTGGACGACATAGTCACCGGGACGCAGCTCCAACGGATCGACCTGGTTGCGGCGCCGCGAGGGCAACCGGCGCATGTCCTTGGTGGAGGTGCCCTGGCTGCTGGCGCCGGTCAGGTCGGACTCGGTGACGACCACGAGCTTGGCGCCGGGTGCG
>JANOHS010000018.1:0-1565 GCA_031406655.1 Micrococcales bacterium | reverse complement strand
GCAACGAGTTCCTCTTCCAGATGCTCGCCCAGGCCAACGTCGAAGCGCTCAACGAGGCCGGGGCGACCAAGATCGTGGTCACCTGCGCACACTGTTTCAACACGATCAAGAACGAGTACCCGCAGGTGGGCGGCCAGTACGAGGTCATCCATCACACCCAGCTGCTCAACCGGCTCGTCCGTGACAAGCTGCTGATCCCGGTGTCCCGTCCGGACCAGGCCGACACGGCCAACGTCGCCTCGACCTCCGAGACCGTCACCTACCACGACCCGTGCTACCTCGGCCGGCACAACGGCGTCTATGCCCCGCCGCGTGAGCTCATCGGCGCCCTGCCTGGTGTCGAGCTGCGCGAGATGCCGCGATCTGGCCAGAAGTCGTTCTGCTGCGGCGCCGGCGGTGCGCGCATGTGGATGGAGGAGAACCTCGGCACCCGAATCAACAACAACCGCACCGAAGAGGCCCTGGCCACCGGCGCGGGCCGGATCGCGGTCGGCTGCCCGTTCTGCCACACCATGCTCTCCGACGGGCTCACCCAGAAGAAGTCCGAGACCGGTGCCCATGAAGAGGTCGAGGTCGTCGACGTCGCCCAGATGCTCCTAGCCGCCATTCGCCAAACCTAGGGACGGTGCGGTGATTCCGGCGCCAAACCTAGGGACCGTGCGGTGATTCCGGCGCCAAACCTAGGGACGGTGCCATTCGTCCCCCCGGCACAATCCCTAGGTTTGCGGGTTGATCCCGCCGCACAATCCCTAGGTCTAGTGACCATCCCGCCGCACAATCCCTAGTTTGGCCTCTGAACCGGCGTCAGCCGAGGCCGTTCTTGGTGAGGAACTCCTTGGCGACGACGTCGGCATCGAGTTTGTCGAGCTCTACCTGCTTGACCAGCCCCAGCAACGTGGCGGTGTCGAGCTTGGCTGAGACGGCGTTCAGTGCCGCCGAGATCGCGTCGTTGACCTTGGACTTGGTGATCAGCGGCACGACGTTCTGCGCCGCGAAGAGGTGGTCGGGGTCCTCCAGCGCGACGAAGCTGTTGGCCGGGATCGCCGACTGAGTGGTGAACAGGTTGGCTGCGTCCACCTGTCCGTTCTTCAGGGCGCCAACCGAGAGCGGCCCACCGGCGTCGAGCGCCCTGAAGGACTTGAAGTCAAGGTTGTAGACCTTCTTCAGGCCGGGGACCCCGCTCGGGCGGGTCTTCCACTCCGGCGGGCCACCCAGGGTCAGGTCCTTCGCGTAGGGCTGGAGATCGCCGATGGTCTTCAGCCCCAGCCTGGTCGCGGTGTCCTTGGTGACGACCACGGCGTCCTTGTCCTCGGCCACCGACTTGTCGAGGATGGTCAAGGTCGTGGGGATGGCCGCCTTCAGCTCGGCGTAGACACCTTCGGCGTCGGTGGCCTTTGCGTCCTTGTTGAAGTACTGCGCGAGGTTGCAGGTGCCCTGACCGCCAAAGGCGTCAAGGTCGAGAAGAAGTTGAGCATCGGCAGCCGGGAGACATACATCCCCGCGCTCCAGGATGGCTCCATCGACCTGATCCCTGAGTACACCGGCAACCTCGCGCAGTACTTCAA
>JANOHS010000006.1:0-25323 GCA_031406655.1 Micrococcales bacterium | reverse complement strand
ATGTTCCACGAGATGGGCGCGCCTGAGAGCCGTGGAGGTCAGAACGCGGTCTGGCGGTCGGTCGTCACGCGGCTGTGCGTTGTGGCCGGCGGGGCGGGCGGGCGGGATGCCGGCCCGGTGCATCTCAACGTCCCACTTCGTGAGCCGCTGGTCCCCGACCTGGCTCCTCACGGGGACTGGCCCGAGACCCTTGAGGGCCGCGGCGACGGTGCCCCGTGGGCCCGGGTCCACCCGTCGAGCCTGCGGACCGAGGGCCTGACACCCATACCCAGGACCCTTGTCCTGCTTGGTGATCTGCCCGATCCAGGTATGGCCGTTGAGGTGGTGGCTCTCGCCCGGATCGCCGGGTGGCCGGTTGTCGCCGAGCCGTTCGGTGCCCAGGACCGACGGGATCTGGTCCCGCACGGGCCCCTCCTGCTCACCGCCGGTCAGTGGCTGGGGCGGCACCTGCCGGATCGGGTCCTGGTCGCGGGTCGGGTCACGCTTTCCCGCGCGGTGGGCGAGCTATTGCGCAACCCTGCAGTCTCGGTGGAGATCGTGGCAGCCCGGACGAGATGGCCGGACGCGTCCAACGTTGCCTCGGCCGTCCACCCGTTCGAGGCGGTCGCGGCGTCCCTCGCCAACGGCCGAGCGGCCGACGAGCAGTGGGCGCGGGAGTGGGCAGATGCCGGCGAGCTGGTCGCAAAGGCCGCCGGACCGGTGATCGAGCAGGCATGGCCGAGCGGACTCGCCATCGCGGCCACGGTCCTGGCTGGGCTGCCGGCCGGGGCGACGTTGTTCGTAGGCTCCTCCAGCTCGGCCCGCGACCTCGACCTCGCCATGTCGCCCTCTGCGAGAAGGACACCGATCACCATCGTGGCCAGCCGCGGACTGGCCGGCATTGATGGTGGGGTGTCCACGGCAGTCGGCCTCGCGCTCGCGCAGCCCGGGCGATCGACATACGCGCTGATGGGCGACCTGACGTTCCTGCATGACGGCAACGGCCTGCTCATCGGTCCGGGTGAGCCGCTGCCAGACCTCACGATCGTTGTCACCAATGACGACGGGGGTGGCATTTTCACCCTTCTGGAGCCGGGCGAGCCGGGGAGGGCGATGGACTTCGAACGTATCTTCGGCACGCCAACGGGGGCCTCCATCGTCGACATCTGCCGCGCTCACGGAGTCAGCCACTCGCTGGCGGGGAGCGTCGCGGAGCTCGGTGTGCTCCTTGGGCACAAGCCCGACGGACTGCGCGTCGTCGAGGTGCAGGTTGACCGCTCCGGGCACAGGGACCTGCATGCCGAGCTGCGGGCCGCAGCCGCCAGCGCCCTGACCTAGCTAGAACTCGATGGCTCCTGCCGGCTCGCGGTCGCTGCTCATGGCTCGCGAGAGCAGCCGCAGCGAGCCGGGGGTCAGCTCGGTGATGAGACCCTGATCGCGTTGAGTGGCAAGGCTCCTGGACCCCAGGTAGGCCGACCCCAGCGCCTGGACGGACAGTCTGACGTCGGCGTCGTCAGCGGTGGGCAAGCAGGTGGCCACCCCATGCTGGTCAACGGTCAACCGCCAGGCGCGCTGGTTCCACGGGCAGACCGGGTCGATGACATCCAGCACGACGTCGCAGGCGCTGGCATAGCCCCGCGCGACGAGGGCGGCGCCGACGTCGATCAGCCTGAGCCACAACGAGTCGAAGCACTTGACGCCCAGCGCGCGCGGGCCCCCGGCCCACCACACCAGGGCGTCGTCGGCGCCCCTGCCGTGAACGGTGATCGACGCCGTCAGGTCGAAGTCCACCAGCCGTCGGGCCAGAGCCAGCAGGGTCGCGCCATCAGCGGCGGCGAGCTCGCGGACGTCGACCGTGCCCTTGGCCCTGGAGTCGACCCACTTCGCCTTGCGGCTGAAGACCGCATAACCGGTCGGCCGGCCGTTGACGTCGGCAAGGAGCACCTGCCACGGCTCGCGCCCCTGACGGGCCAACGGCAGGTCGACGAACAGCGGTCGAGCCATCCGCTCCGGTCGGGTCACAGCGCCCAAGGTGCCTTCCGCGCACCGAACGTGAAGGTCATGGACGACCCCGGCGGTATCGTCGGAGTCCGCCTTCACGAATTGGGTCGTGACCCGGCTGGCTGCCTCCTCAAGTAGCGGCGCGGTGAGGACCGCCCCTCGCTCGAGCTCGAGCTCGAGCTCCACCGAGCTGATCCCGTAGCCGAATCGTCCGTAGATGCCGACCTCGGCGGCGTGCAGCCCGCTCAGGGCGGCACCTTCGTCGTGCAACCGGGCGAAGTGGTGGGTGACCATCTCGCGCAGGACGCCACGACGTCGATGGTCAGGATGGACGGACACCCAGGTCAACCCGGCCATCGGCACCCGGCTCAGGGCTTCGAGGGGTCCGGGCACGGTGAGCGCCATGTCGTAGGAGGAGTAGATGCCAACCAGCGCGGCCGAACCCTCGGGGTTGGCACCGAACGTGCGCGACCAGTCGAAGTGGCTGGTGACGATGTCGGCCGGATACATGTTCGGGTCGAAGAAGAATGCGGCATTGTCGACGTCCAGGAGGCGCTGCCGGTCATCGACGGTGACGGGCACGACGGAGATGGTCATGCGGCGAGCCTTACCGGCGAGGCCATCCGGCGCAAGCATTCGGACTCAGCCAGACGTCAGGGCGTCCCGCATCGGCACGAACTTGGCGTCGGACTCAGCCAGCTCGGAGTCCGGGTCGGAGCCGGCAACGATGCCGCACCCTGCGAACAGCCGCATCCGATGAGGGTCGGCAGCGTCAATAACCCCGCACCGCAACGCAATTCCCCACTCCCCGTCACCGGCCGCATCCATCCAGCCGACGGGGCCGGCATAACGGCCACGGTCCATCTGCTCGAGCTCGCGAATTGCGGCATCGGCGACCATTGTCGGCGTCCCACAGACGGCTGCCGAGGGGTGCAGGGAAGCGGCCAGGGCCAGCGAGGTGACCTGGTCGGTCAGGACACCGGCGACATCCGTCGCCAGATGCATCACGTTGGACAGGTGGAGCACGAATGGTGACTCGGGGACGTTGATCGACGAGCAGTGCGGTGCCAGTGCCTCGGCCACGGAGCGAACGGCGTACTCGTGCTCCTCGAGGTCCTTGGAGGACCGGGCGAGGGATGCCGCCAGGGCCAGGTCGTGCTCGTCGTCCCCGGTCCGGCGGATCGTCCCGGCCAGGACACGCGAGGTGACCAGCCCCTTCTCCAGCTTCACCAGCATCTCGGGCGTGGCGCCCACCAGCCCGTCGACCGCGAAGACCCAGGTGTTGTCGTAGCGCTCGACCAGTCGCTGCAGCAGCCAGCGTGGGTCGATGGCCGAGCGGGCGTCAACAGCGAGGTCGCGCGCGAGGACCACCTTGTCCATCTCACCGGCGTTGATGCGCCCAACCGCCCGGGCAACGACCGCCGACCACTGGGCCCCCGAGAGAGCGCCGTCAGCGAACGTCACGTCCTGGGGCGCGGCCGGGGGCGGGGCCACCGACGGGGTCACGGTGCCGGGCAGATGCGAGTCGACCCCGACGGTCGTCAGCCACCATTGCGAACCGCGTCTTCCCACCAGGACTTCCGGCACCACGAGCGCGGCGCCAGCGGGGGAGTCCGCTGAGTAGGAGAAGGAGCCGAACGCCACCGGCCCGGTGCCCGGCAGGGCCAGGTCGTCACGAACGACCGCGTGGTCGACCACCGTTCGCCACCATGCCTGCGCCTGGGGGAAACGGCTCGGGCCGCTGCCCCGAAACTCCAGCGCGCGTCCCCATCCGACCACTCCCTCGCCGCGGCGGACCCACGCGGACACCCGATCGGAGCGGGAGGGCCCTGGGAGCAACGAAAGCAGGGCACCCGGGTCGTCGATCGAGACCGTTCGGGCCACGAGCGCGGGGACAGGCGCGGCCGACGATCCAGGTCGAGCCGCCCGGGGCTGTGGCAAGGAGGTCACGACCAACAAGCCTACGACGGTCGGCAAGCGGGAGCGTGCACGGACCGCTGTTGTCGCGGTGCCGTGCCTGATCAGCAAGGATGGGACGATGATCCGCGCCGGCCTCGACAAACGACCCCGTGACGTGGCGGCCATGTTCGACGACGTCGCCGCCAGGTACGACCTGACGAACGACGTGCTGTCCTTGGGCCAGGACCGCCGCTGGCGCGCTCTGGTGTTCGACGCGGTGGGGGCCCGGGCCGGTGACACGGTCCTTGACATCGCGGCCGGCACGGGCACCAGCAGTGAGCCGTTTGCGGACGCCGGCGTCAACGTCGTGCCGGCCGACTTCTCGCTGGGGATGCTTGGGGTGGGCATCCGGCGCCGGCCGGACCTGGCCTTCACCGCCGCCGATGCGCTCAGGCTTCCCTTCGCCGACGGCTCCTTCGACGCGGTCACGATGTCCTTCGGGCTGCGAAACGTCGTGGGCACGGCTGAGGCGCTCGCGGAGTTCCTGCGCGTCACCAGACCCGGGGGCTCGCTGGTCATCTGCGAGTTCAGCCACCCGAGCAACAGGGTGTTCCGCACCGTGTACTCCAAGTACCTGATGCGGTCCCTGCCGACCATCGCCCGCAAGGTCAGCTCGAACCCCGACTCCTATGTCTACCTCGCGGAGTCCATCCAGGCCTGGCCGGACCAGGCAGGTATGGCGGGTCTGATCACCCGGGCGGGATGGCAGGACGTCGCCTGGCGCAACCTGTCCGGCGGCATCGTCGCCCTACACCGCGCGACCAAGCCGGGCTCCACCCGCGCCCGGCTTCGCAAACAGGGCAGTCCCGGGCCTGCCCGGGTACGGCCAGATGATGATCCCGCGTAGGCTTCGCCGAGTTCGTGAAAATCCTCACAAGCGCAGCCCGTTGTCAGCTAAGCACAATCACCATGGTGAGGCCCCCCAGTGAGTCAGAGCATCGTCGCAAGCAGCGCAGACGGCGTCCCCAGCGAGTCGTCGCCGTTGGCAGCCTCCGTTACCGAGCCGTCCGGGCCCGGGGCCGAGAGCGCTGACGTCATCATCGTCGGCGCCGGCCCCGGAGGGTCGGCGACCGCGGCGTACCTGGCGATGGCCGGGCTGGACGTCCTGCTGCTCGAGAAGACCGCCTTTCCGCGCGAGAAGGTCTGCGGCGACGGGCTGACTCCCCGGGCCGTTCGCGAGCTGATCACCCTGGGCATCCCCACGCCCGAGGAGGACGGCTGGATCAAGAACCACGGCCTGCGCATCATCGGTGGTGGCATGCGGCTGGAGCTTCCCTGGCCAGAGCTGGCGAGCTTCCCGCCATACGGCCTGGTGCGCACCCGGCACGACTTCGACGACATCCTGGCCAAGCACGCGGTCAAGCACGGCGCGCGCCTGCGCGAGTCCACCAACGTGACCGGTCCGATCCTGGATGAGCGCACCGGAGCCATCATCGGTGTCACGGCCAGGTCGATGGATGCTGATGGCCGCGACTCGGGCGCTCCCCTGCTTCGGTTCCATGCCCCGCTGGTGGTCGCCGCCGACGGCAACTCGAGCCGTCTGAGCCTGTCCATGAACCGGCCCCAGCGTGACGACCGCCCCATGGGGGTCGCCGTCCGCACCTACTACACCAGTCCGCGCCACGACGACGACTACCTCGAGTCCTGGCTCGAGCTGTGGTCCCGTAACGATGCGGGGGAGAAGATACTGCTGCCCGGATACGGCTGGATCTTCGGCGTGGGCGATGGCACCTCCAACGTGGGCCTGGGCATCCTGAACACCTCATCCGCCTTCGGCAAGGTCGACTACAAGGACGTCCTCAAGCGCTGGGTGGAGACGCTGCCAACCGAGTGGACCTACAACGACGAGACCATGACCAGCCCGGTCCGCGGTGCCGCGCTGCCGATGGGGTTCAACCGTCAGCCGCTCTACGCCAGGGGCCTGCTGCTGGTCGGTGACGCCGGTGGCATGGTCAACCCGTTCAACGGCGAGGGCATCGCCTACGCCATGGAGTCCGGTCGCCTGGCCGCCGAGGTCATCGCCCAGGCCTTCGCCCGCCAGACAGATTCAGGCCGGGAGATGGTCCTGCTGTCCTACCCGCGGGTCCTCAAGGACGAGCTCGGCGGTTACTTCACGCTGGGCCGCGGTTTCGCCAAGATGATCGGCAACCCCGAGTTCATGCGGCTGGCCGTGAAGTACGGACTGCCGCACACCACGATGATGAAGTACCTGCTCAAGATCATGGCCAACCTGGCCGAGCCGCACGGCGGCGATGTCAGCGACCGGCTGATCAACGCGCTGTCCAAGATGGCCCCGGCGTCATGAGCCTGTGCGTCGCCTCTAGGCTTGGGCCGCACGCAGGGCTGGTCGGCAAACGAAATGGGAGCGCTCCGCGATGACCAATCAGTATGTTCCACTGATGTTCTTTGCGGCCCTCGGCGTCGCCTTCGCCCTGGTGTCCGTCCTGGCTCTGCCGTTTGTCGGGCCCAGGCGCTACAACCGCGCCAAGGCCGACGCCTACGAGTGCGGCATCGAGCCAACGCCAAGAGCCTCCGGCGGCGGCAAGGTGCCGATCAAGTACTACCTGACCGCGATGCTCTTCATCATCTTCGACATCGAAAGCATTTTCCTCTACCCGTTCGCGGTCGCCTTCAACAAGCTGGGCGTCTTCGCACTGGTCGAGATGGTGCTGTTCATCATCACGGTGTTCGTCGCCTACGCGTATGTGTGGCGTCGCGGCGGGCTCGAGTGGGACTGAGTAGGGACTGATCAATGGGTATCGAAGAGAAGCTTCCAGCCGGCTTTATGCTGAGCACGGTCGAGTACCTCGCGGGCTACATGCGGATGCACTCGGTCTGGCCGGCGACTTTCGGGCTGGCCTGCTGCGCCATCGAGATGATGGCCGTCGGCACACCCGACTACGACATCTCCCGGTTCGGTATGGAGCGCTTCAGCGCCACGCCGCGCCAGGCTGACCTGATGATCGTGGCCGGACGCGTCAGCCAGAAGATGGCCCCCATCCTGCGGCAGGTCTACGACCAGATGCCCGAGCCCAAGTGGGTCATCTCGATGGGCGTCTGTGCCAGCTCCGGCGGCATGTTCAACAACTACGCGATCGTGCAGGGGGTCGACCACATCGTCCCGGTCGACATCTACCTGCCGGGCTGCCCGCCGCGGCCCGAGATGCTGCTCAACGCGATCATCGCCCTGCACGAACAGATCCAGAACGCCCCGCTCGGCGTGAACCGTGTCGCCGCCGCCCACGCAGCTGAGGCCGCCGCCATGGCCGCGACACCCACACACCAGATGAAGGGCCTGCTCGCATGAGTGACGCAACACAGCCCGACAACCTGCCGGCCCCTGCCGGGGCAGCCCCCGACCCCGTGGTCATGGGTTCACGACAGGGCATGTTCGGTGCCTCCGGGGGCGGAGACACCAGCGGGTATGGCGGCCTGGTGGCTCCCGTGCTCTTCCCGGGTGCCGCCGTTCGCCCGTACGGCGGGTTCTTCGACGAGGTCGCCGACCACCTGGAGCGCGTCCTCGAAGCCGGGGGTCCGTCATACGGGCAGGCCGTCGAGCGGGTCGTGGTCGACCGCGGCGAGATGACCATCTTCGTGGCCCGTGAGCACATCGTCGGGGTCGCCCGCGCACTCCGCGACGACCCGTCACTGCGTTTCGAGATGTGCAGCGGCGTCTCCGGGGTCCACTACCCCGATGAGGCCGGCCGAGAGCTGCACGCCGTCTACCACCTTCTCTCGATCACCAACGGTGGCAGGCGGATTCGCCTCGAGGTCACCTGCCCCGACGACGACCGCCACATCCCCTCCATCGTCGGGGTCTACCCGGCCAACGACTGGAACGAGCGCGAGACCTGGGACATGTTCGGCATCGAGTTCGACGGACACCCGGCGTTGACCCGGATCCTCATGCCGGACGACTGGCCGGGTCACCCGCAGCGCAAGGACTATCCGCTCGGTGGCATCCCCGTGGAGTACAAGGGCGCCACCATCCCGCCGCCGGACGAGCGCAGGAAGTACAGCTGATGACCGAACAGACTCAAGACATCTATGCCACCTCGGTGGCTGACGCCAGGGATGCTGAAGGCGCCAACGTCTACAACGCCAGCGGGGGCGACTGGGACACGATCGCTGACGAGGCGTCCTCTCTCCACGAAGAGCGGATCGTCGTCAACCTGGGTCCGCAGCACCCTTCGTCGCACGGGGTCCTGCGCCTCGTCCTCGAGCTCGACGGCGAGACCGTCACCGAGGCACGGGCCAGTGTCGGCTACCTGCACACCGGTATCGAGAAGAGCATGGAGTTCCGCAGCTGGACCCAGGGCGTGACGTTCTGCACCCGGATGGACTACATCAACCCGCTGTTCAACGAGACGGCCTACTGCCTGGCCGTCGAGAAGCTCCTCGGCATCACCGACCAGATCCCTGAGCGCGCCAGCGTCATCCGCGTCCTGATGATGGAGCTCAACCGGGTCGGCTCCCACCTCGTGTGCCTGGCCACCGGCGGCATGGAGATGGGCGCGACCACCATCATGACGATCGGCTTTCGTGAGCGTGAGCGGATCCTCGCGATCTTCGAGATGATCACCGGCCTGCGGATGAACCACGCCTACGTCCGCCCCGGCGGCGTGGCTCAGGACCTGCCTCCTGGGGCGATCGACAAGATCCGCGATGCCATCCCGCTGATCCGGCGCGGCATCGGCGAGCTGGAGCGTCTCCTCAACGAGAACCCGCTGGTCAGGGGTCGCATGGTGGACGTCGGATACCTCGACCTCACCGGCTGCATGTCCCTGGGCGTCACCGGGCCGATGCTGCGCTCGACCGGCCTGCCGCACGACCTGCGCAAGTCTGCTCCTTACTGCGGCTACGAGGACTACGAGTTCGACGTGCCGGTGCGCGACACGTGCGACGCCTACGGCCGGATGCGCGTCCGCATCGACGAGATGTACGAGTCGCTCAAGATCGCCGAGCAGGCCGCGGACAAGCTGCACAACAACCCCGGCCCGGTCATGGTCGAGGACAAGAAGATCGCGTGGCCGGCCCAGCTGGCCATCGGCGGCGACGGGATGGGCAACAGCCTGGACCACATCCGCGAGATCATGGGCACCTCGATGGAGTCCCTGATCCACCACTTCAAGCTGGTGACCGAGGGCTTTCGGGTTCCGCCCGGCCAGACCTTCGCCGCCGTGGAGTCGCCCAAGGGCGAGCTCGGCGTGCACGTCGTCTCCGACGGAGGCACCCGCCCGTACCGGGTTCACTTCCGTGAGCCGTCGTTCAACAACCTGCAGTCACTCTCCGCGATCTGCGAAGGCGGCCAGCTGGGGGACGTCATCGTGGCCGTCGCCTCGATCGACCCCGTGATGGGAGGCGTGGACCGATGATGAACACCGACAGCAAACCGAACTACGGGGTGGTGCCCTCGACCGACACCGAGGCCTACGCGGACGACGTCCTGGCGTCCCTGCGTGGTGACGCCGAGCAGATCATCGCCCGCTACCCGCAGGCGCGCTCCGCCTTGTTGCCCTTGTTGCACCTGGTGCAGTCCGTCGACGGCTACGTCTCTCCCCGGGGGATCGACCTCTGCGCCGACCTGCTGGGTCTGACCGGCGCCGAGGTGAGCGGCGTCTCCACCTTCTACACGCAGTACAAACGCCACCCCAACGGCCGGTACACCGTGGGGGTCTGCACCAACACCCTGTGCGCGATCATGGGCGGCGACGAGATCTGGGACTCGGTCAGCGAGCACCTGGGCATCGGCCACGACGAGACCACCGCCGACGGCCAGGTGACCCTCGAGCGGGTGGAGTGCAACGCGGCCTGCGACTACGCGCCGGTGGTCATGGCCAACTGGGAGTTCTTCGACAACCAGACGCCGGAGTCCACCAACGCGCTCGTGGACGCCCTGCGCTCCGGTGCGCCGGTGACCCCAACCCGCGGTCCCTCCAAGGTGTGCAGCTTCAAGGAGGTCTCACGGGTGCTGGCCGGCTTCGATGACGGCCTCGCCGACGAGGGCGTCGGTGCCGGCCCGGCATCCCTGGAGGGCCTCAAAGTGGCCAAGGCCCAGAGCGGGGAGGCGAAAGCGTGAGCACGCAGCTGACCCCGATCCTCACCAAGTTCTGGGACGACCCGCAGTCCTGGACGATGGAGACCTACGAGAGGCACGACGGCTACCAGGGCCTGAAGAAGGCACTGACCATGCCGAAGGCGGACCTGGTGCAGATGGCCAAGGACTCCGGCCTGCGTGGTCGCGGCGGTGCCGGGTTCCCGACCGGCATGAAGTGGGGGTTCCTGCCAGCGCCCGACGGTGGCCCCCGCTACCTCGTGGTCAACGCCGACGAGTCCGAGCCGGGCACCTGCAAGGACATCCCCTTGATGATGGCGGCGCCTCAGCTGCTGATCGAGGGCATGGTCATCACGTCGTTCGCCATCGGCTGCAACCACGCCTTCATCTACCTGCGCGGCGAGGTGGTCCACGTCTATCGCCGGACCCTGCGCGCGGTCGAAGAGGCCTACGCCGCAGGCTATCTGGGCAAGAACATCCTGGGCAGCGGCTTCGACCTCGACATCACCGTGCACGCCGGCGCCGGCGCCTACATCTGTGGTGAGGAGACCGCGCTGCTGGACTCGCTGGAGGGCCGTCGCGGCCAACCGCGCCTCAAGCCGCCGTTCCCGGCTGTCGCTGGTCTCTACGCCCGGCCGACCGTGGTCAACAACGTCGAGTCGATCGCCTCCATCCCCTCGATCCTGCTGCGTGGTCCCCAGTGGTTCGCCGACATGGGCACCGAGAAGTCGACCGGCTTCGGCATCTTCAGCCTTTCCGGCCACGTCACCCGGCCAGGGCAGTACGAGGCGCCGCTGGGCATCACCTTGCGCGAGCTGCTCGAGATGGCCGGCGGCATGCGGGGCGGCAGGAAGCTGAAGTTCTGGACCCCTGGCGGCTCATCCACACCGATGTTCACCGACCAGCATCTCGACGTGCCGCTGGACTTCGAGTCCGTCGGCGCGGCCGGGTCCATGCTCGGCACGCGGGCCATTCAGATCTTCGACGAGACCGTGTCGGTGGTTCGCGCGGTCTCTCGCTGGACCGACTTCTACGCCCACGAGTCGTGCGGCAAGTGCACGCCCTGCCGCGAGGGCACGTTCTGGCTCAAACAGATCATGGAACGCCTGGAGCACGGCAAGGGCACGCGAGACGACATCGACAAGCTGCTGGACATCTGTGACAGCATCCTGGGTCGCTCGTTCTGCCCGCTCGGCGACGGCGCGACAAGCCCCGTCACCTCTGCGGTGCAGTACTTCCGTGAGGAGTTCGAAGCCGGCATGCACACACCCGCCGCGGAGCTGTTTCCCCCGGCGGCCTCGACGCTGTTCGCGAAGGAGAACGTCTCCGCATGACCGCCACCTCATCCCCGGCCGCCACCGACCTGGTCACCCTGACCATCGACGGGGTGGCCGTCAGCGTCCCCAAGGGCACCCCCGTGATCCGCGCCGCCGAACAGATCGGCGTGCAGATCCCGCGGTTCTGCGACCACCCGCTGCTCGAACCTGTGGGGGCCTGTCGTCAGTGCATGGTCGAGATCGCGACCCCGGGCCCCGACGGCTCGGTGCGGCCGATGCCCAAGCCGCAGGCCTCGTGTGCCGTCTCGGCCACCGAGGGCATGCAGGTCAGGACGCAGCACACCTCGCCGGTGGCCGATCAGGCCCAACGCGGCCTGATGGAGCTCCTGCTGATCAACCACCCCCTTGACTGCCCGGTCTGCGACAAGGGTGGCGAGTGCCCCCTGCAGAACCAGGCGATGTCCAGCGGGCGGGCCGAGAGCCGCTTCGAGGACACCAAGCGCACCTACCCCAAGCCGGTCAAGATCTCCTCACAGGTGCTCCTCGACCGCGAGCGCTGCGTCCTCTGCGCCCGGTGTACCCGGTTCTCGGACCAGATCGCCGGTGACCCCTTCATCGCCCTGGTCGAGCGTGGCGCCCTGCAGCAGATCGGCATCTACCAGCAGCAGCCCTTCGAGTCCTACTTCTCCGGCAACACGATCCAGATCTGCCCGGTCGGCGCGCTGACCGGCGCGGCCTACCGCTTTCGCTCGCGTCCCTTCGACCTGGTCTCCACCCCGAGCGTGTGCGAGCACTGCGCGAGCGGCTGCGCGACGCGCACCGACCACCGTCGGGGAACGGTGCTGCGCCGCATGGCCGGCAACGACCCGGCCGTCAACGAGGAGTGGAACTGCGACAAGGGCCGGTGGGCGTTCACCTACGCCACCGGCAGGGACCGGATCACCGAGCCCCTCGTGCGTGATGAGCACGGCAACCTGCAGGTCGCAGCTTGGCCCGAGGCGCTCGACGCAGCGGCCCGCGGTCTGCTCGCCGCCCGTGACGCGAAGGGCGTCGGCGTGCTCGTCGGCGGCCGGGTGTCCGGTGAGGATGCCTACGCCTACAGCAAGTTCGCCCGAATCGCGTTGCAGACCAACGACATCGACTTCCGCGCCCGCCCGCACTCGGTCGAGGAGGCCGAGTTCCTGGCCAGCAACGTCGTGGCCACCGGCCCGTCAGGCGATGAGGGCGGATCGGTCACCTATGCCGAGATCGAGGCTGCCACAACAGTGCTGCTCGTGGGCTTCGAGCCCGAGGACGAGTCGCCGATCGTGTTCCTGCGGCTGCGCAAGGCGGTCCGCAAGAACAGGACTGCTGTATTCGCGGTCGCGCCCTTGGCGTCCCGCGGGCTGGAGAAGCTCGGTGGCACTGTGATCAGTGCCGCTCCGGGCACCGAGGCCGAGGTCCTGCAGGCGCTGGTCGACGGCGCAAAGCTGCAGGGATGGTCGGGCACGGATGTGCAGGTCACTGTCGCAGCCGCGTCCAGGGGGCTCCTGGCCGACGGCGCCGTCATTCTCGTGGGCGAGAGACTCGCGACGGTCCCGGGCGGGTTGTCCGCCGCTGCGGCGCTGGCGTCGTCCACCGGGGCCAGGCTGGCCTGGGTTCCCCGACGCGCCGGAGAGCGCGGCGCGCTCGAGAGCGGTGCGCTGCCGGGCCTCCTGCCCGGCGGCCGTCCGGTCACCGAGTCCCGGGCCCGCGCCGAGGTTGGTGAGGCGTGGGATGTCGTCGGACTGCCCGAGAAGGTCGGCCGGGACACCTCGGCCATCATCGCGGCAGCCAACTCCGGCGAGCTCGCCGGTCTGCTGGTCGGCGGCGTCGACCCAGCTGATCTGGTCGGCTCCGGCGACGTGCTCGATGCGCTGACCAGGTCCTTCGTGGTGTCCCTCGAGATCAGACACAGCGCGGTCACCGACCTCGCCGATGTGGTCCTGCCCGTGGCAGCCCACCAGGAGAAAGCCGGGACCTTCGTCAACTGGGAGGGCCGGGTCCGGACCTTCGAGGCGGCGTTGGCGACCAACGCCATGAGCGACCACCGGGTTCTGGACCTGCTGGCCGAGGAGATGGGCGGGACCCTCGGGGTCCGCACCCTGGAGGCCGCCCGTGAGGACATGCGGGCTCTCGGCCCGTGGACTGGCTACCGCGCTGCTGCGCCGTCGGTCGAGCCGGTCGAGGTTCCCTCGCTGGATGCAGGGCAGGCCGTTCTGGCGACCTGGCACCACCTGCTCGACTCGGGCCGGATGCAGGACGGCGAGCCGTTCCTTGCCGGAACCGCCCCCGAGGCGCGGGCGCGGCTCTCGGCCAGGACCGCGGCCTCGATCGGGGTGGCCGAGGGCGACGCCGTGTGTGTCAGCACCGGCGGCGGCGCCATCACGATCCCCCTCACCATCACCGGCATGGCTGACCACGTCATCTGGCTGCCAACCAACTCTCCCGGATCCGCGGTGCGGCAGGCGCTTGGCGTCGATGCCGGCGCCGTGGTCTCCCTGACGAAGGGCGGTGCCCTGTGAGCCTGCTCGCTTCAATGGCAACCGGCGCTCAGAGCGCCGTTGACACCATCGCACCGACGCTGGCCACCATCGACAACCCGGTGGCGGACTTCAGCGACACCCCGTGGTGGCTCTCGCTGGTCAAGGCCCTGCTGCTCTTCGTCTTCCTGTTGCTCCAGACCCTGCTCGTGATCTGGTTCGAGCGTCGCATCATCGGCCGGATGCAGCAGCGTCCGGGACCAAACCGCGCGGGTCCCTTCGGTCTGCTCCAGACCCTGACCGACGGTCTGAAGCTGGCGCTCAAGGAGGACCTGATCCCCAAGAACGCCGACAAGATGGTGTTCCTCCTCGCGCCGATGATCGCCGGCGCGATGGCGTTCGTCTCCTTCGCGATCATCCCGCTAGGCCCGGTGGTCACCATGTTCGGCCACCGCACGCCGCTACAGCTGACCGATACCCCCGTTGCCGTCCTGCTCGTGCTTGCCGTCGCCGGGGTGGGTGTCTACGGGATCGTCCTGGCCGGGTGGGCCTCCGGCTCCACGTACCCGCTGCTGGGCGGGCTTCGCTCCACGGCCCAGGTCATCTCCTACGAGATCGCCATGGGCCTGTCGCTGATCGCCGTCATCATGTACTCGGGCTCGATGTCGACCTCACAGATCGTCGCCTCGCAGAAGAGCCTGTGGTTCATCCTCCCTGCCTTCTTCTCCTTCCTGGTCTATCTCGTGACCATGGTCGGGGAGACCAACCGGCTGCCCTTCGACGTCGCCGAGGGCGAGGGCGAGATCGTCGGCGGCTTCCACACGGAGTACAGCTCGATGAGGTTCGCGATGTTCTTCCTCGGTGAGTACGTCAACATGTTCACCGTCTCGGCGCTGGCGACCACCCTGTTCCTGGGCGGCTGGCAGGCGCCTCCCGGCATCGCCGCGATCAACGAGGGCATGTTCAACCAGGGCTGGTGGGGTCTGCTCTGGTTCGTCATCAAGCTGTGGATGTTCATGTTCTTCTTCGTCTGGCTGCGTGGCTCGCTCCCGCGGGTGCGCTATGACCAGTTCATGCGGTTCGGCTGGAAGTTCCTGATCCCCGTGACCATGCTGTGGGTCGTCTCGGTAGCCTTCATCCGCGGTGCCCAGCTGGCCTTCTTCACCGAGAACACCCGGACAGCAACCGTCATCGTCGTGGGCGCCATCGCTGTCGTTGCCCTTGGCGCCGCATGGGTCTGGGACGGCAAGCGGGCCGCCGCCGCTGTCCCTGTCGAGCGTCCCGAGGAGATCGACCCGTTCGCAGGCGGCTACCCGGTCCCGCCCCTTCCCGGCCAGCGCCTGCGCGAGCCGAGCGCCCAGGGTGTCCAGCTGACGGCGAGCACCGCCGGTGACCCGGAACTGACCGACCAGGAGGCCACCCGTGGCTGACGAGGAGAAGAAGGCAAGCTTCCTCTCGGAGCTGTTCGCGCCCGTCGCCGGTTTCGGTGTCACGTTCGCGACGATGTTCCGCAAGCTCGAGACCGAGGAGTACCCCGAGGTCAAGCGCCCGACCCAACCGCGCTTCCACGGTCGCCATCAGCTCAACCGGCACCCGGACGGTCTGGAGAAGTGCGTCGGCTGCGAGCTGTGTGCCTGGGCCTGCCCGGCCGACGCCATCTACGTCGAGGGCGCTGACAACGACGACACCCCGGGAGGCGGGGGCCGGTTCTCACCCGGCGAGCGATACGGGCGCGTCTACCAGATCAACTACCTGCGCTGCATCTTCTGCGGTCTGTGCATCGAGGCCTGCCCCACGCGCGCGCTCACGATGACCAACTTCTACGAGATGGTGGCCGACGACCGCGCCAAGCTGATCTACGAGAAGAGCCAGCTCCTCGCGCCCGTCCAGGAGGGCATGGTCGCCGCGCCGCACCCGATGGTGGCCGGCCTGGAGGAACGCGACTACTACCAGGGCAAAGTGGCCAAGGCCACCCCCGAACAGCATGCGTGGGCCGACGCCCGCGAGGCGGATCTCGCCTTGAGCGGTGACCCGGCGGCTGCGTCGGCCAACCCGTCTGTCGTCCCGTCGACCAAGGGGGAGAACCGATGACCAGCGGTGGTGAAGCGGTCCTGTTCTGGGTCCTGGGCCCTCTCAGCGTGCTGGGCGCCCTCGGCCTGATCTTTGCCAGGAAGGCCGTGCACGCGGCACTGGGCATGGCGATGGTCATGATCAACCTCGGCATCTTCTACATCACCCAGAACGCCGACTTCCTCGGGATCGTGCAGATCTTCGTCTACACCGGCGCCGTCATGATGCTGTTCCTCTTCGTGCTCATGCTGGTCGGCGTCGACTCCTCGGACTCCCTCGTGGAGACGCTGCGGGGCCAGAAGGTCGTCGGGTTCCTGCTCTCGCTGGGCCTCGGGATCGTGCTCATCGCGGCGATCGGCTCGGTGACCTTCGCCGGCCCGGTCGGTCTTGAGGGAGCCAACGCGGATGGCAACATCACCGGCGTGGCCAACCTGATCTTCGGCAAGTACGTCTGGGTCTTCGAGGTCACCAGCGCCCTGCTGATCACCGCAGCCCTCGGCGCCATGGTTCTGGCGCACCGGGAACGCCTCACTCCGCGCCCGACCCAGCGCGAGTGGTCCGAGCGACGGTTCCGCGAGGGCAAGTACGTTGCCGGTATGCCGGCTCCGGGCGTCTACGCCCGCCGCAACGCCGTGGACACCCCCGCCCTGCTGCCGGACGGCACGCCGAGCGAGCTGTCCGTATCGCGGGTGCTCACCTCGCGCGACCAGGTGAACCCCCCACAGCGGTTCGTCGACGCCGAGAAGTCCATCGAGCGCGACATCGAGGAGGGAACCAACCGATGAGCCTGGTCAACTACGTCTACCTGTCGACGTTGCTGTTCGCGATCGGAGCTGCCACGGTGCTGGTGCGTCGTAACGCCATCGTGGTCTTCATGGGGGTCGAGCTGATGCTGAACGCGACCAACCTGATCTTCGTGACCTTCGCGCGCATGCACGGCACTCTGGACGGTCAGGTCATCGCGCTGTTCGTGATGGTCGTTGCTGCTGCTGAGGTGGTGGTCGGGCTCGCCATCATCATGGCTATCTTCCGTGCCCGCCGGTCGGCTTCGGTCGACGCTGCCAACCTGCTGAAGCTGTAAGGGGCACGACATGCATCTGGTGGAACTTTCCGCTGCTCACCTCGGGCAGCTGGGTGGGCAGTCGGCAGTCACCGACGCCGTCCCGACTGCCTCGGGGGCCGCGTCCCTCGCCTGGCTGCTGGTCGCCCTGCCGTTGCTGGGTTCGGCCATCCTGCTGCTGGGCGGTCGGCGCACGAACCGTTTCGGACCCCTACTGGCAACCGGGCTGTCGTGGGCCACCTTCGCCGTCGGGGCGGTCATCTTCTTCGCGATGCTCGGCCGCTCGGGTGAGCAGCGTGCGCAGTCGCTGCACCTGTTCTCGTGGGTGCCTGCCGGGAGCTTCCAGGTCGACGCCGGAATGCTGGTCGACCCGCTGTCCATGGCCTTCGTGCTGCTGGTCAGCTTCGTGGGTTCGCTGATCCTGGTCTACTCACTGGGGTACATGGAGCACGACCCGGACAAGCGCAAGTTCTTCGCCTATCTCAACTTCTTCGTTGCCGCCATGCTGCTGCTGGTCCTGGCCGACTCCTACCTCCTGCTCTATGTGGGCTGGGAGGGCGTCGGCCTGGCGTCATACCTGCTCATCGGTTTCTGGAACCACAAAGCGGCCTTCGCCTCCGCGGCCAACAAGGCGTTCGTGGCAAACCGGATCGGTGACTTCGGGGTGTCCGTGGCGATCATGCTCATGTTCGTCACGTTCGGCACGGTCAGCTTCTCCGGTGTCAACGCCGCGGTCGCAGGTGCCAACGAGGGCGCCCTCACCGCGATCGGGCTGATGCTGCTGCTCGGAGCCTGCGGCAAGTCTGCGCAGTTCCCGTTGCAGAGCTGGCTCGGCGACGCGATGGCCGGCCCGACTCCGGTGTCGGCGCTGATCCACGCCGCGACCATGGTCACCGCGGGTGTCTACCTCATCGTGCGCAGCCACGCGATCTTCGACGCCTCGCCGACAGCTCAGACCCTCGTCGTGATCGTCGGCGCGATCACCCTGGTGTTCGGGGCGATCGTCGGCTCGGCCAAGGACGACATCAAGAAGGCGCTGGCCGCCTCGACGATGAGCCAGATCGGCTACATGATGCTTGCCGCCGGGCTGGGCCCTGTCGGCTACGCGTTCGCGATCTTCCACCTGCTCAACCACGGCTTCTTCAAGGCCGGGATGTTCCTGGGCGCCGGCTCGGTGATGCACGGCATGGACGACCAGGTCGACATGCGCAGGTTCGGCAACCTCTCCGGCGCGATGAAGATCACCTGGGCCACCTTCGGCCTGGGCTGGCTGGCGATCCTGGGTGTGCCGCCGTTCGCCGGTTTCTGGTCCAAGGACAAGATCATCGAGGCCGCGTTCATCGGCGAGGGATGGCGGCCGTGGGTCTTCGGCTTCGCCGCGCTCATCGGCGCAGGGGTGACCGCGTTCTACATGTCGCGCCTCTTCTTCATGACCTTCCACGGCAAGAACCGCTGGCCGAAGGATGCGACCCCGCACGAGTCGCCCAAGCTGATGACCATCCCCATGATGATCCTGGCCGTGGGTTCTGCCTCCCTGGGTCTGATCCTGGGCCCGACAGGTGCCATCCAGGGGTGGCTCGAGCCGGTCGTCGGTGCTCACGTCGAGGGCCTGGAGCCGGTGATCGCCGTTCCGGTGCTGACCACCTTGACCTTGCTCGTTGTCGCGTCGGGCCTGGGTCTGGCGTGGATGCGCTACTGGCGAGACGAGGTTCCGGTGGTTGCTCCGGTGGGGTCGCTGCTGACCCGCGCCGCGCGCAGGGACCTCTACCAGGACGATGTCAACGAGGCGGTGCTCATGCGGCCCGGCCTGCACCTGACCCGCGCGCTGGTCTTCTTCGACAACAAGGGCGTTGACGGGGCGGTCGGCAGTCTGGCCGCTCTCGTGGGCGGTTCCTCGGCGCGACTGCGCCGGATCCAGAACGGCTTCGTGCGTTCGTACGCCCTGACGATGCTTGCCGGCGTCGTCGTCATCCTCGGTGCCGTGTTGGTGGTGCAGTGATGTCCAACTTTCCGTGGCTGACAACGATCGGCCTCATCCCGCTGGTGGGTGCGCTCGTCGTCGCCTTCCTGCCCGCGAGCCTGGCTGACCGGGCCAAGCAGATCGCGCTCGGGTTCTCCGTCGTCGCGCTGCTGTTCACCCTGGCCGCCGCCCTGCAGTTCACGGCCGACTCGGGTCAGCAGTTCCAGCTCGAGGAACGCCACCCCTGGATCGAGCAGTTCGGCGTGAGCTACGCCCTCGGCGTGGACGGCATCGCGCTCGTCCTGATCGTGATGGCCGCGATCCTGGTTCCCGTCTGCGTCCTCGCCGCGTGGCATGACGTGCCCGAGGTCGGCAAACGCCAGCAGACCTACTTCGCGCTCATGCTGGTCCTCGAGACCTTCATGATCGGTGTCTTCGCCGCGACCGACGTGTTCTTGTTCTACGTCTTCTTCGAGGCGATGCTGATCCCGGTCTACTTCCTGATCGGCTCCTACGGCGGTCCCCGCCGCCAGTACGCCGCCGTCAAGTTCCTGCTGTACTCCCTGCTCGGCGGCCTCGTCATGCTGGTCGCTGTCATCGCGCTCTACCAGAACGGGCCCGGCGGCGCCGACGGCTTCCTGGTCGAGAAGCTGACCGGTCTCGAGCTCGACCAGACCGCCGGCCGGCTGATGTTCCTCGGTTTCTTCTTCGCCTTTGCCGTCAAGGCACCGATGTGGCCGGTCCACACGTGGCTGCCGGATGCGGCCACCGAGGCACGCCCGGCCACGGCCGTGCTGCTGGTCGGTGTGCTCGACAAGGTCGGCACCTACGGGATGATCCGCTTCTGCCTGCAGATGTTCCCCGAAGCAAGCACCTGGGCCACTCCCGTGGTCATCGTGCTCGCGGTCGTCTCGGTCCTCTACGGCGCGCTGCTCGCGATCGGCCAGACCGACATCATGCGACTGATCGCCTACACCTCGATCAGCCACTTCGGATTCATCGTGCTCGGCATCTTCGCCATGACCTCGGTCAGCACTGCCGGCTCGGCGCTCTACATGGTCAACCACGGTTTCACCACCGCTGCGCTGTTCCTGGTGGCGGCGATGCTGATCCGCCGCCGAGGCAGCAAACGGATACCGGACTTCGGCGGTTGGCAGCGGGTGACCCCGGTTCTCGCCGGCGTCTTCCTTGTCTCAGGTCTTTCCGGTCTCGCGCTGCCCGGCCTGAACTCCTTCATCTCGGAGTTCCTCGTGCTGGTGGGCACCTTCCAGCGCTACCGGGTTGCTGCGGTGATCGCCAGTGCCGGCATCATCCTGGCCGCGCTCTACATCCTGCTCATGTACCAGCGGATGATGACCGGGCCCAAGCCCGAGTCGGCCGCCGGAACGCCCGATCTCAGCCACCGTGAGAAGTGGGTCGTCGCGCCGTTGATCGCAGCGTTCATCGTCCTGGGTTTCTACCCCAAGCCGGTGCTCGACGTGATCAACCCAGCGGTGGAAAGAACGATGCAGTACGTCGGTGTCACCGATCCAGCAGCCACGCACCCGGCGGCTGCTGAAGGAGCTGTCAAGTGATCGCCTCCCTGCCCGCACTGGCAACGGAATTCGTCGCCACCAAGATCAACTACCTGGCTGTCCTGCCGATGTTGATCGTGTTCGGTACGGCCATGATCGGTGTCCTGGTCGAGGCGTTCGCTCCTCGGGCCGCCCGCTATGCCGGGCAGGTGGGCGTCGCGCTCGTGGGTCTGGTCGCCGCGCTGGTCGCGGTCGTTCAGGGCCGGAACCATCAGGGCAGCACGCTCGCCGGTGCCGTGGTCATCGACGGACCGGCACTGTTCCTGCAGGGCACGATCCTGGCCCTGTCGGTCCTGAGCGTGCTCGCCATGGCCGAGCGCTTCGACGGTCTGGGTGCTGACGCGTTCACGGCCCAGGGTGCCGCCGCTCCTGGTTCTGCGCAGGAGGCCGCTGCGGTGCGTGCCGGAGCGACCACGACAGAGGTCTTCCCGCTGACGATGTTCGCCGTCGCGGGCATGTTGCTCTTCCCCGCCGCCGGTGACCTGCTGACGATGTTCGTGGCGCTCGAGGTCATCTCACTGCCGATCTACATCCTCTCCGGGCTGGCTCGTCGCCGCAGGCTGCTCTCCCAGGAAGCGTCCATGAAGTACTTCCTGCTGGGCTCCTTCTCGTCGGCCTTCTTCCTGTTCGGCGCGGCGCTGCTGTTCGGCTATGCGGGCTCCCTGGACCTTGGCGTCATCGCCAAGGCGATCGGGGCGCAGTCCGGGATGGACGGGCTCCTTGTCCCCGGCGTCCTGCTCGTCCTGGTCGGGCTGCTCTTCAAGATCGGCGCCGTGCCCTTCCACTCGTGGACCCCGGACGTCTATCAGGGCGCACCCACCCCGGTCACCGGGTTCATGGCCGCCTGCACCAAGGTCGCCGCCTTCGGTGCGATCCTGCGCTTCATCTACGTCGGCGTCGCGGACAGCCGCTGGGACTGGGCGCCGGGGCTGTGGGCCGTCGCCATCCTGACCATGGTCGGGGGTGCGGTCCTGGCGATCACCCAGACCGACGTCAAGCGCCTGCTGGCCTACTCGTCGATCGCGCACGCCGGGTTCGTCCTGACCGGCCTGCTGGCGTTCGACAAAGCCGGCATCTCCTCGGTGCTGTTCTACGTCGTGGCCTACGGGTTCAGCACCATCGCGGCCTTCGCAGTGGTGTCGATGGTTCGCGATGGAGGCTCGGAGGCAACACACCTGTCCCAGTGGGCGGGGCTGGGCAGGAACCACCCCGTCGTCGCAGGGGTCTTCGCGTTCTTGCTGCTGGCGTTCGCCGGTATCCCGCTGACCTCCGGTTTCACGGCGAAGTTCGTCGTGTTCTCGGCTGCGATCGGTCACGGCGCGACCGTGCTGGCCGTCATCGGTGTCCTGTCCAGCGCGATCGCCGCCTTCGTCTACGTCCGGATCATCGTGCTCATGTACTTCTCCGAGCCGGCCGGTGACACGGTGCGGGCGGTCTCGCCGTCGGTCGTGACCACGCTGGCCGTCGCGATCGGCGTGCTCGTGACACTGGTGCTCGGAGTGCTGCCCTCACCTCTGCTGGACCTGGCAGCGCGATCGTCCCTGTTCCTGCGATGACCCCTGCGCCACCGGCTTCGGCGCTGCCGTCCGTATCACCGGAGCTGGCAGCCCGGCTGCAGCGCGGGCTGGAAGCCGTCGATCAGCTGTTGCGCACCGTCGTCGACCACGACGACCCGTTCATCGCCCAGGCGTCGGCGCACCTCTCCGAGGCCGGGGGCAAGCGCTTCCGGCCGATGCTCACGCTGCTCGCCGCCGAGCTGGGCGACGGGATCAACGATGACGTGGTGGCCGCGGCGACCGGCGTCGAGCTGACCCACCTCGCCTCGCTGTATCACGACGACGTGATGGACGAGGCCGACCTACGACGCGGAGTGGCCAGCGCCAACGCGCAGTACGGAAACTCCAACGCGATCCTGATCGGCGACCTGCTCTTCGGCAAGGCCTCCGAGCTCGTCGCTGGGCTGGGGGCAGAGGCTGTCAAGATCCAGGCGCAGACGTTCGTGCGACTGTGCTCGGGGCAGATCCGCGACGGCCGCCCGGTGCCGGCTGGCGTCGACCCCGTCGCCTACTACCTGGAGGTCCTCGCCGACAAGACCGGCGTTCTCATCGCGACGGCTGCGCGCTACGGCGCGATGTTCAGCGCCTGCCCACCTGAGACGGTCGACATCATGCGCCGCTACGGCGAGCGGCTCGGTGTCGCCTTCCAGCTCGCCGATGATCTGCTCGATATCTCATCCGGGTCGGGGGAGTCCGGCAAGACGCCCGGCACTGACCTGCGGGAGGGCGTGGCCACCCTGCCGGTGCTGCTGGCCCGCCAGTCGGTGGATCCTGCTGACGGCCACCTCCAAGGCCTGCTCGGCTCCGACCTGCGCGACGACGTGCTGCACGCCGAAGCCCTGGCCCTGCTGCGTGCCCACCCAGCCATGGGAGTCGCCCGCGAACGCGCGAGCGCGGTGGCGCGGGACGCGCAGGAGCTGCTTGCTCCGATGGCGACCGCGTTTCCGGCCGGCTCGACCGCGGGCGATGCACTCGTCGCGTTGTCGGCGCTGGTCGAGGGTGTCGTCAACCGCGTGGGCTAGCTGGCGCCGGGCGACTTCTCGCTGATGCTCAGACCGCTGCGCACTCCGCCGCGTCGGCCAGCCGGCGACGGGTGCGAACGGATCGGATGGAGTCAAAGGCCAGTACCAGCAAGGCAACCCAGACGATGGCGAAGCCGATCCAACGGCTTGGCTCCATCACCTCGCCGAGGAGGAAAACGCCGCAGATCAGCTGCAGGACAGGGGTGATGAACTGCAGAAGGCCGATCGTCACTAGCGGCACCCGGCGAGCTGCCGCGGCGAACAACAGCAGCGGCCCTGCGGTCACCACGCCGGTCGAGGCCAGGAGCAGAGGGTGAGAGGGCGAGTCCACCGTGAAGGTGGTCTCGCCATGGATGCCGACCCACAGGAGGACGGCAACAGCGACCGGGAGGAGCATCGCCGTCTCGGCGGTCAGGCCCTGGAAGGCACCCAGTGTCGTCCCGAGCCGCTTCTTCATCAGCCCGTAGAGAGCGAAGGAGAACGCCAGGCCAAGGGCGATCCACGGCGGACGTCCGAAGTCGATCGTGAGATAGACACCAGCAGCAAGCCCGATCGCCACAGCGAGCCACTGGAGTGAGCGAAGGCGCTCACGCAGGACGACCACGCCGATCGCGACGGTGACGATCGGGTTGAGGAAGTACCCGAGCGAGGCCTCGGTGACGTGGTGAGCCACCACCGCCGCCACGTAGATGACCCAGTTGGTGGCAAGCAGCAGCCCGGCCACCGTCACCGCCGCGAGCAGGCGCGGGTTGCCCAGCACCGAACGGAACCAGGCAAGCTCGCGCCGGGCGACAAGCACCGCCCCGCAGAAGAGCAGGGTCCACAGGATGCGATGGGCCAGGATCTCCCAGGCGCCAGCGGGTGCGAGCAGATGGAAGTACAGCGGGAAGGCACCCCAGATGACATAGGCGCCAGCCCCGTATGCCGTGCCGCGTCGTGCGTCCATCTCCCCAGCCGGGTCGGGATCGTTGGGTATCAGAGATCGGTGAGTGTCAGAGATCGGTGAGTGTCAGCGACCCCGGTGCTCAACCGCCGACGTTCCAGGTGTCCTTGCCCTGCAGAAGCATGGCCAGGTCGGTATCGGTGGCCTTGTGGCCGACGGCGGTGACGGCCTCATCGATCTGGGCGTGCACGAGGTCCTCGTACGACGGGCGAGAGACGTTGCGGAAGATGCCCATCGGGACGTGAGCCATCGTCGGGTCATCGAGGCGGGAGAGCTGGAACGCCGCAGAGGGGTCATCGGCGCCCGAGTCGTGAATGACGACCCGTGACATGTCAGCGCCCTCGGCATCGACAACGCTCAGATGTCCGGAACCGTCACGCGCCACGAGCTTGTCCGTGCCCACGCGCACCGGCTCACCATCGACGAGATGGACGAGCCGGGCTTCGGCCTCGTCCTTGTCCTTGAGCAGCTCGTACGCACCGTCGTTGAAGATGGGGCAGTTCTGGTAGATCTCGACGAGCGCCGTGCCACGATGCTCGGCGGCCGCGCGAAGCACGGACGTGAGGTGCTTGCGGTCCGTGTCCATGGTCCGGGCCACGAACGTGGCCTCGGAGCCCAGAGCCAGCGACACCGGGTTGAAGGGTCGGTCCACGGAGCCGACCGGAGACGACTTGGTGATCTTGCCCAGCTCGGAGGTCGGGGAGTACTGGCCCTTGGTCAGGCCGTAGATCCTGTTGTTGAACAACAGGATCTTGAGGTTGACGTTGCGCCGCATGGCGTGGATCAGGTGGTTGCCACCGATGGACAACGCGTCACCGTCGCCGGTGACCACCCATACCGACAGGTCCTGTCGTGCCGTCGCCAGGCCGGTTGCGATTGCCGGAGCGCGGCCGTGGATGGAGTGGACTCCGAAGGTGTCCATGTAGAACGGGAAGCGCGAGGAGCATCCGATACCGGAGACGAAGACGATGTTCTCCCGCTTGAGCCCCAGCTCGGGCAGGAATCCCTGCACCGCCGCGAGGATCGAGTAGTCGCCGCAACCCGCGCACCAGCGCGGCTCCATGTCGCTGGCGAAGTCCTTCTTGGTCTGCGTGGGTGCGTCCTCATGGAGGTGGGGCACCCCGAGGGTGCCGGTAACCGGCATACCCAGCTCGATGGTGGTCATCGGGTAGCTCCGCTCAGGTTGGCTGTGGCCTTGGTCATGACGCTCGCGAGCTCGATCGAGGTGAAGGGCAGTCCACGCACCTGCGTGTAGGACTGCACGTCCACGAGGTACTTGGCGCGCAGCATCAGGGCGAGCTGGCCAAGGTTCATCTCGGGCACGATCACCTGCCGGTACCCCGCGAGCACCTCCCCGAGGTTGGGT
>JANOHS010000602.1:0-3312 GCA_031406655.1 Micrococcales bacterium | reverse complement strand
CCGTCGTAGTCGTCGGCCAACGCCCGCAGGTGGCCGACGACATCGTCCACCGGCAGCTCCAGCGCGGAGGCCAGCGCCATCTCGGTCACCGGCTCGTCGATGACCATGAGCACCGCCTCGATCGCACCGCGTGCGCCACCGGCAAAGTCGTTGATGTCGAAGGCGACCTGCTCGTCCGGGACCTCGATCGGCTCGACCTCGCCTGCCTCCGGCGGCCCGGCGATCTGGTTCCCACCCCATGGGGCTGGTGCCTCGGTCAACTGGATCCACCGCTCTCGTCCTCGGTCATGTCGTCCGGCTCCTCTTGCTCCGCTTGGTCCAACACGTCGTCGAACTCGTCGCTGACACCGATCTCGCCGTCGTCCACACCGGTCCAGCGGACCGTCAGCTCGGCGAACGACTCGCTCTGGTCGAAGGCGATGGCCGACTCGTGGAACAGCTCGAGCAGCGCCAGGAACCGCGCGACGATCACCAGGGTGCTCTCGGCATCAGCGACCAGCGACCCGAACGTGCACGAGCGCAGCGTTCGCATCCGGGCCACGATCAGGGCAGCCTGCTCGCGAACGCTCACTGTCGGCGCGTGCAGGTGACCCAGGCCAACGGTCGGGGCGACCTTCGGTTCCATGGCGCGTCCCGCGATCATGGCCAGCTGGTCGGGAGTGATGCTCATCACCAGCTCGGGCAGCAACGCGGCGAACTGGGGCTCCAGCCCTGCCTGACGGGCCGTCATACGACCTGCGGTGGCCATCCGTTCGGCGAAGGCAGCGGCGACCTGCTTGAAGGCGCGGTACTGCAGGAGCCGGGCGAAGAGCAGGTCCCGCGCCTCGATCAGGGCGAGATCCTCGTCGTCGTCCAGGCCCAGCTGTGGCAGCAGGCGGGCCGACTTGATGTCCAGCAAGGTGGCGGCAACCAGCAGGAACTCAGAGGCCTGGCTCAGGTCCCATTCGGTGCCGGAAGCCTGGTGGGCCCTGATGTGGGCCATGAACTCGTCGGTCACCCTGGCAAGGGCGATCTCGGTGATGTCCTGCTTGTGCTTGGAGATCAGACCCAGCAGAAGCTCGAAGGGGCCCTGGAATACGTCGAGGTGCACCTCGAACGGGCGACTCCCTGCCTTCCGAAGGACGCCACCGGGCGTCAGCTGGGATCCGAAGCTCGACGTCGGCCCCGCGATGTGGTCGGCTGGCGGAGTGTCAACCCCACCAGCGGCGGCCACTCCGATCACCTCGGGCGTGACCTCGGGGGCGGAGGCCTCGGCCATGGTCCTCAGGCCACCCCACCCCGCGAGATGAGCTCGCGCGCCAGCTGCCGGTAGGCCTCGGCGGCTGGGTGGTTCGGCGCGTAGGTGGTGATCGGCTCGCCGGCCAGCGAAGCGTCCGGGAACTTCACCGTTCGGCTGATGACGGTGTGGAAGACGCGGTCGCCGAAGTGGTCCACGACGCTGCGCACGACCTCCTTGCTGTGCAGGGTCCGGCCGTCGTACATGGTGGCCAGAATGCCGTCAACCTCCAGTCGAGGGTTAAGCCGGTCGCAGATCTTGTCGATGGTCTCCACGAGCAGCGCGACGCCGCGCATCGCGAAGAACTCGCACTCCAGGGGGATGATCACGCCGTGCGCCGCGGTCAGGGCGTTGACGGTGAGCAGGCCCAGGGAGGGCTGACAGTCGATCAGGACGATGTCGTAGTCGTCCACGATCGGCCGCAGGACCCGTGCCAGCACCATCTCGCGGGCCACCTCGCCGACCAGCTGCACCTCGGCCGCGGACAGGTCGATGTTTGCCGGGATGATGTCAAGGTTCTTGGTGCGGGTGTGCTGCACGACGGCATGGATGTCGTGGCCTCGCTCCATCAGGAGGTTGTAGATCGTGACGTCGAGCTCGTGGGTCGGGACGCCGAGGCCGACCGAGAGCGCGCCCTGCGGGTCGAAGTCGACCAGGAGGACCTTGCGTCCGCACTCGGCCAGGGCAGCGCCGAGGTTGATCGTGGTCGTCGTCTTGCCGACCCCACCCTTCTGGTTGCACATCGCGATGATGCGCGCCGGGCCGTGGCTGCGTAGCCGCGCTGGCTCGGGGAAGACGGGCATGACCCGGCCGGTGGCCCCGATCTGGCCGGCTCCGGCGCCCTGGATGCCGGGCAGCAGAGACGGAGTCCCCTCGGGTGCCTCCACAGCAGTATCGGTCAGGGAGCCGTCAGCGGTCCGACCCTCGGTGGCTGTAGTCACCTCGTAAGTCACAGGTGGTTCACTCCCGCCGTCGAAAAATCATCGATCAGCCTCTCGCTGGTCGCGTTGACCCTAGCCGCGCAAGCGGTCCCGCTTCAAGGCAGGGTGCGGGGTGTCGCGGGCGGATTGGTCAGCGAGCCCGCGGATGTGACTCGGCAAAGACCTCGCGAAGGCGCTGGACGGTGATCATCGTGTAGATCTGGGTGGTGGTCACGGAGGCGTGCCCGAGCAGCTCCTGGACCACGCGCACGTCGGCCCCACCGTCGAGCAGGTGCGTGGCGAAGGAGTGCCTGAGCGTGTGGGGGCTGACCTTGGCTCCCAGATCGGCCCGTTCGGCCGCCGCTCGGATCAGCGCCCAGGCGCTCTGCCGGGTCAGCCTCCCGCCTCGCTGGTTGAGAAAGAGCGCCGGCGTCCCCTTGCCCTTGAGTGCCATGGACGGACGGGTACGGACCGTGTATGCCGTGACCGCTTCGCGCGCGTAGCTGCCCAGGGGGACAAGGCGCTCCTTGCCGCCTTTGCCGAGCAGTCGCACCGAGCCCTCCTCCAGATCGACGTCGTCCACGTCGAGGCCGACGGCTTCGCTGATCCGGGCGCCGGCACCGTAAAGAACCTCGAGCATCGCGCGATCGCGCAGGGCGGCCGGGGTGTCCCCCATGCTCGCCGCGGACAGCAGCCGTTCGACGTCGTTGACCGAGATGGCTTTGGGCAGTCGTTTGGGGGCACTGGGCGGAGCCACTCCCCCGGCCGGATCGGTGAGGGTCTCCCCCTCGAGAGCCAGAAACCTGTGGAACCCGCGCACCGCGACCAGAGCTCGGGCGGCCGACGACGCCGAGAGCGGGAGCTGTTCGTGCAAACCCTCACGGAGCGAGGCCAGGAACTCGGTGACGTCGGACTCCCCCACCGCAGCGGGGTCGCTGATCCCCCTGCCGAGAAGGAACTGCTGATATCGCCCCAGGTCACGCCCGTAGGAGATCAGTGTGTTGACGGCTGCCCCCCGTTCGACCCGCAGGTGGTCCAGCCACCCGCGGGCCGAGCGATCCAGCGGCGAGCACGCTGCCGGGACACCGGGCCGCTTCGGGCTGGGGGCGCCTGGTG
>JANOHS010000459.1:0-7101 GCA_031406655.1 Micrococcales bacterium | reverse complement strand
TCGTCCTCGTAGCCGTCGAACGGGTCGAACGTCCAGTTCTCGATGTTGCCGACCCCCACGGTGTCGATGTGGCCGTCGAACGCGATCAGGGTCTCGCCGGTGCCCATGTAGCCCAGGACGTTGCCCAAGGGGTCGATCTCGGCCTTGGTGTAGCCGAGCTTGACCATCTCCTTCTGGATCAGCTTCGACTTCTCCTCCTCCTGGCAGCTCATGCCCTTCGCCCTGATGAGGGCCCGCAGGAACCGGGACATGTCGGCGCGGTAGCCCTCAGCGGCCTCCTTGACCTTGGCGAAGTCGATCTGCGCTGTTGTTGTCATTGCATGCCTCCCGGGCATCGTGCGGTGGTGAACAGGTCAATGGGCACTCTGGACGGGCGCTGCGTCAGCGTTGCCAGCGGGGCAGGTCGCGGTCCCACAGCTCGTGCAGCTTGGCAGCCGGGTCCTTGACCTTCTGCAGGAAGATCATTGCCGCGATGGCATAGGGCTTGTTGCTCGCCTGCTGGTAGAGCGGGACGCGGTAGCGGTCGAACACCGACCGGTCGACCTCGCCCTGCTCGCATGACAACCCGGTGATGTCGGCCGGCAGCGGGTGCATGTACAGCGCTGTGCCGTCCTTGGTCCTGGCCATCATCGCCTCGGTGGTGGCCCAGTCCTTGTGCTCGGCGTTCTGCAGGAGGAGCCGCTGCTCCAGCGATGCGATGCCGTCGAAGTCACCGTCGCCGTAGAGGTCGGTGCGCTCCTGCATGGCCTGGAACGGGGCCCAGCTCTTGGGGCACACGATGTCGGCCCCCTCGAAGGCCTCATCCATGGAGTGCGTCACGTTGAAGGAGCCACCGGACTGCGTGGCGTTCCTGGCGGCGATCTCGCGGGTGTCGGCCATGACGTCATACCCCTGCGGGTGGGCCAGTGTGACGTCCATGCCGTAGCGGGTCATCAGGGCGATCATGCCCTGGGGCACGGAGAGCGGCTTGCCATAGCTCGGCGAGTAGGCCCATGTCATCGCGAGCTTCTTGCCGCGCAGGTTCTCGAGCCCGCCGAAGGTGTGGATCAGGTGGAGCAGATCAGCGGTGGACTGGCTGGGGTGGTCGATGTCGCACTGGAGGCTGACCAGGGTGGGGCGCTGCTCCAGGACTCCGGCCTCGTGTCCTTCCTTGAGGTAGTCGGCGAAGTCAGTCATGTAGGTGTGGCCCTTGCCGATGTACATGTCGTCGCGGATCCCGATGACATCGGCCATGAAGGAGATCATGTTGGCGGTCTCCTTGACCGTCTCGCCGTGGGCCTGCTGGGACTTGCCCTCGTCGAAGTCCTGCACCTGAAGGCCCAGCAGGTTGCAGGCCGAGGCGTAGGAGAACCGGGTGCGGGTCGAGTTGTCACGAAACAGCGAGATGCCGAGCCCCGAGTCGAAGATCCGGGCGCTCTTGTTGTTCTCGCGAAGCGCGCGCAAGGCGTCGGCGACGGCCAGGACCGCCCGCATCTCATCGGCCGACTTGTCCCACGTCAGCAAGAAGTCGTCCTGGTACAGGGCGGCGCAGTCGAGCCCGTCCAGTGCGTGCAGCTGTTCTTGGAAGTCCATGCGGCCGTTCAGCTCCTCGCGTTGCGCGTACGCCATGGCGAGTGCGTATATCTTCGCCATGTGTGAGGTTACCTATGCCACGGTGCTCGAGGAGGTCAACGTGATGGAAGACCCGAAGCGCCGGCTTGCCGACTGGTGGAACGCCGGGCACACCGTGGCGGTGGCGACCGTGTGCGACACGTGGCAGTCTGCGCCCCGAGTACCCGGCTCGATCATGGTGCTCGGACCGGGTGGAGAGGTGACCGGCAGCGTCTCCGGAGGGTGCGTCGAGGGGGCCGTGCACGAGAGCTGCCTGGACGCTCTCGCCACGGGTCGGCCCAGGCTCGAGCACTACGGCGTCAGCGACGACGAGGCCTTCTCCGTGGGCCTGACGTGCGGAGGAGAGATCGATGTCTTCGTCGAACCCGTGTCACCGCAGGCCTATCCGGAGCTGGGCGAAGCGCTGAGCGCCGAGCACCCACCGGTGGCGGTGGCCACGGTGATCGCCCACGAGCTCCCGGTCCGGGTGGGGCGCCACCTCGTCATCCATGAGTCCAGCGCCCTTGGATCCCTTGGCTCCGAAGCCCTCGATGCGGCAGTCGCACGGGAGGCCAGGGCCCTCGCCGTCGATGGCAAAAGCACCGTTGTTTCCTTCCAGCGCAACGAGATCGCCGGTGAGCCGGCCATGCGCGTCTTCCTCTCGGTCCCGGCCGTACCTGCCCGCCTCCTCGTCTTCGGCGCCACCGACCTCACGGCCGCAGTTGCCTCGCTGGGCACCTTCGCCGGCTACCACGTGACGGTATGCGACGCCCGGTCGGCCTTCGCCACACCGGGCCGCTTCCAGGACGCGGCCGAGGTCGTCAACGACTGGCCGCACCGCTACCTCGCGCGCGAGGCGGCAGAGGGGCGGGTCGATGAGCGAACCGCGCTCGCCGTGCTGACCCACGACCCGAAGTTCGACGTCCCCTTGTTGCAGGTGGCCCTGGGTATGCCGGTCGGTTACGTCGGGCTGCTCGGTTCACGCCGCACGTGCGCGGACCGCCTGCGACGACTCGTCGACGCGGGGGTCCCCCAGGAGCAGCTCGACCGGCTACGCGCGCCGATCGGGCTCGACCTCGGCGGACGCTCCGTGCAGGAGATGGCCATCAGCATCCTCGCGGAGATCGTCGCCGCACGCTCCGGCGGCTCGGGTGCTCCCTTGTCGTCCATAACGAGTCGTATCCACCCTTAGCGACGAACACCGGTGAACAGCACGCCGACCCGTTCGTGGTCGCCGATCGCCCCCTGATCGCGTAGGGCCAGCAGCCCGGCAAGCCCGGACGACCCGGTAGGATCGACGTCGATCTGCGTGGCATCGACGGCAAGCGCGTTCGCCCTCGCGAGCAGGTCCTCGCTCACCACCACCGGGCCCCCACCCGAGACCAGCATCCCCTCGACGACCGCCAGCCAGTCGTACGTCTCGTCGTCGAGGATCCCGTGGGCGATGCTTGCAGGCTCCTCTTCCCACGGCCACATGAACTCCGAGCGGTGGGTGGCGGCATACAAGAGCGCAGCCCGCACCTCCGGCAACCCGGCGGGCAGGCCGGCGCCGGCCGGCAAGCGCGCGGCGACGAGCTCGAACGCACGCGACAGCGGCGCGGCCCCCGTGGTCTGCACCGCGTGATACTGCGGAACCCGGGCGAGCGACCCCAGCTGCACGGCCTCGCCGAGCGCCTCGATGCAGGCGCTCGCCAGGGCCCCGCCACCCACCTGGATCATGAGGTGGTCGAGTGGCGGCCCGCCCGCCAGGGCCTCCGCCATCTCGTAGCCGAGCGTGAACCCGCTCTCGATCGCGAGCCCGTTCTCGTTGCCCTGGCAGGTGAACGGAAGGGCGCCTTCGGCGAGCGCACGCCGCAGCCGGTGGTATGCCGGGTCGCCCGGGAGTCCAGGCTCGCGTGGGCACACGGTCACCCGCGCGTCGAGATCCTTCAGCCGGCCGACGACGACGCGGTCGGCGTCGACCGGGACGAAAACCTCCAGCACGCGTTGGCCGGCAGCCGCGACGACGGCCGCGGCGAGGGCAGCGTTCCCGCAGCTGGCGATCGCGAGGTGCGGTCGGTGGTCCGGGTCGGTGCGACCCAGCCGCTCGAGCACCTCGAGGTGCACCAGCAGCCCGAACAGATGGCGGGCCTTGTGCGAGCCGGACACGTTGCCGGTCTCATCCTTGACCCACACCCCGCCGTCCTGCGCGAAACCCAGTCGCTCGCTGAGGACGTCCGCGCGGCCGAAGGGCGTGGAGTGAAAGCCATGGCCGTCGACCTTCGCGACCTGTTCGTCGAGGCGCGCGACGAGGTCGCAGTACTCCGCGTCCTCGAGGCCGCCGGCACAAGCCAGATGGTAGGAGTGGAACAGGCGACGTTGGCGGATATAGGGATTGAGGTCGCCTTGTTCATCTACGGTCGTCGGGAACCGGACCGCCGACACGTCCAGGATCCGGCGCAGGACGTGATCGACGTCGTCGCCGGCCCCGGCACCTGGGCAGCGGAAGGGATACGGGTCGTCCGGCTCGGGCGACGCGCCGCATCCCGCGCATACGAGTGCGCTGGGCATGGTGATGGGCGAGATGCTCACACCGCCTCCAGCGCTCCCGTCCGGGCGTTGAACTCATCGATCATCCGGTCCCAGTCGGTCACGATCGAGGGCAGGTCGGCCCAGAACCGGGGGTCCTTGCGGATCCGGAACTCCTCGATCGACATCCCCTGCTGTTCGACCCAGGTGAAGTAGCCGAGGTTGAAGATCCGCTCCCGGTCGGCATGGCTGAGCTCGAGCAGGTGGTCGGTCGTCGCGCCGAGCAGGTGCTCACCGAAGACCTCGCCGGCGGCCACCTCGTCGAACCCTCCGGCGAAGTACCTGGCCAGCGCCAGGTCGCGTTCGCTGCCGTACATCGCCGCACCGTCGGTCGCCACGGTGACGATCACGTCGTCGGGGCCAAGATCGTGGTACTTGGCGGTCTTGATGGCCGCGAGCACGTTGGCGATGCTCGACAGACCCATCGAGTACAAGGCATCCATCGCCTCGCGCGGCACGTCCTGCCGCCCCCCGAGGTAGGCGCGGCCGACGTCGCTGTTGAACAGGACGCCCAGACGGTCGGTCGCGCGGTCGGAGACCGCAACCACCATGTCGGTCGCCATCACGTTGTGGATGAACGGGATGTGCTTGTCGCCGATCCCCTGGATGTTGTGCTCGCCGAACCCGTTGCGGAGCATGGTCGCGCACTCCAGTGCCTCGACCGCCACGGTCAGGGAACCGGCGTGCTCCTTCAGATAGTCGCCCGCGGCGATGGTCCCGGCCGAACCGGTCGCGGAGACGAATGCCCGCAGCCGAAGACCCGGTTCCTCCTCGCGCATCGAGTTGTACACGGTCAACAGCGCCGACCCGGTTGCGAGGTAATGGGAGATGTAGTTCCCGAACTCCGCGAACTGGTTGAAGATCACGTTCTCCGGGTCCTGTGCGAGCTCCTTGCACCTGTCGTAGATCTCTTTGACGTTGCTCTCGGTGCCGGGCGTCCGGATGATGTCGGACGGATCGGCGACCCAGTCCTCCAGCCAGGCAAAGCGCTCGCGGCTCATGCCCTCGGGCAGCTCGGCCACGCCTCGGCAGTTCATGATCAGGGAGATCGCCACCCCACCCCTGCTTTAGTTGCCGGTGGACGGCCAGATCGCGCGGTGGCGCGTCGGGTCGAACTGCCCGGTGATGATCCGTGGCACCAGACATCCGTAGGCGGCGAGCACCTTGTGCGCGCCGATCATCGGGAACCTGTCGCCAAAGACGACGACGATGCGCGCGTCGACGCCGGTGAGCGACTTCGGGAGCACGACGTGTGCAGGGACCGCCGCGAAGCCTCGGCGAGAGTCGTCGTTGTACCAGTTGACCCGGAACAGGTTCAGGGGGTGCGCGTCGTCGGGTCCGACCCCGGCCAGCGCCTCACGAACCTTCGCTGGGACCCGAGAAGGGTCGGCCAGCTGCGAGAACGTGGGAAGCGCAATACGAGCCTCACGAAACCGGACAACCGTGTTGTCGTAGACGGACTCGTCGACGACGTCGCGCTCAAGCCCTAGTGCCTGCATGGGGGACTCCTTCGTCCATCACAGCGATGTTCGTCCCGAACATACCCCCAGTCGCCATGCTCGCCGTGGCGGCGCGTGGCTCTGTGTTCGCAGCCAGCGGCGTCGCCGACGGATCGACTCAACCACATTCTCTAGTGGTACCATAACTGGTACATCTATGAAGGAGTCACCCATGGCGATCACTGCGACCGAGGCACGCAAGACCCCGTTGCGCGCTAGGCGCTTCGCGACAAGCGCGAGCAGTGCATCGCGGACCGCTGCGGGCACCCAGGAATAGACCCCGTGGGCGACGATGTAATCGAACGTACCGAAATCGTCCGGCAGCATGGCCAGATCGCACTGGACGAGCGCGACGTTGCTAAGGTCAAGCTCGAGGACGGCCCGGCGCGCCAACGCGATCGCCTGACCCGACAGGTCGCAGCCGACGAACTGCGCGCCGGGTAGAGAAACAGCCATCGGCAACAGATTGGCCCCGTCGCTGCAGCCGACTTCCAGGACGCGGCAAGTCGCCACGGGGGGTGGCATAAGGCCGAGTAACTGCGCCACCGTGGCGAGATGCGCCGGATGGGATTGCGCGTTGGACTGCGCCGCGTACGCGATGGTGTCGTACTTGCGCGCGATCTCGTTGGATTCGTCGTTGCTCAACGGCAGGTCCTCGCGTGGCGTCCCCAGGGGAGGACCAGGCACTGGCCCGACCATGCCGTAAGCGGCGCCGGGTTTAGAAGTCGATAGCGGTGGCACCAACCCGCCGGCGCCGCCCGTCGGCCGATCACATGGGTGCGGCTACGGTCAGGTATTATGACAACGGCATAGTATTCCAACGGAGGTTCGCGGATGCGGAATGCGTTTTGTTCCGACCTGAGATGGCCATGAGCTGCAACATCTGTGGACAAATTTCGCTGCCCGGCGCCATGTTGTGCCGTGCGTGCAAGGCGGCACTGAAGCGCGCGCGAAACCTGAGCGTACAGGAGTTGCCACCCCCGTCCCAGAACCGCGGGACGAGGTCACAGCTTCGTCCTGCCGGCGCGTCAACGCCGCGTGTGTCCGATCCGCCCACCGCAGTCAAGCGCACCGGGCGCCGGGTATGGCGGTTTGCCGTTCCCGTTGCGCTCGCGATCGGCGCGCTTGGCGTCGTTGGTTACGCCGGCAAGGGCGGCGTAAAGACGGGCGAGTCAGTCGCGCCGCATTCCGTTGTCGAGCCGCTTCGAGCGGACGCGCTGCCGGCGACCGCGTCGCGCCTGCCCGCCGCTGGCAAGGCCGCGCTGACGCCGGTGGAAGCGCTCGTCCCTTCGCCATCCCCCTCGACTGCGGTGGAATCCAAGCCGCGCACGCAGTCGTCCCCGACCACCGCCACTCCCCTGCCGGCATGGCCTGCGGCAGGGGACTGGGAGAAGCTACGGGTCGCGCGGGGTGCCGGCAATGCCCGGAGGGCGGGGCCCGCACC
>JANOHS010000547.1:0-7087 GCA_031406655.1 Micrococcales bacterium | reverse complement strand
CCAACGCCATCCTCTCCAGCGAGGTGGAGCCCGCTCGCCCGGATGCCGATGACCCCGAGCAGGAGCTCCTGAGCCCGGACGCACCAGCCGACCGTCAGGATGCCTGAGCTTCCCGAGGTCGAGGTCGTCCGGCGCGGACTTCACGACCACGTCGTCGGCCGCCGCATCGTGACCGCCGAGCTTCTTGGCGCCCGTGTTGCCCGCCGACATCTGCCTGGGCCGGTTGATCTCGCGGATCGCCTGCGCGGCAACGTGGTGCATGGCGCAGAGCGTCGCGGTAAGTACCTCTGGCTGGTGCTCGAGGCCTCCGATGGTCACCTGCAGGCTCTGGTCATCCATCTGGGGATGAGCGGCCAGCTCCTCGTCGAGGCGGCCGGTGCGCCTCGTGAGACCCACCTGCACGCGACCCTCGACTTCGCAGATGGCGGACCCCAGCTGCGCTTCGTGGACCAACGGACCTTCGGTGGCATGGCGCTTTCGGATCTGGTGCCCGATCCCCACCTGGCTTCGCGAGCCTGGGGTGTCCCGGAGAGCATCACCAACATCGCGCCGGACCTTCTGGAACCGGCCTTCGACCGAGGCGCGGTCATCGCGCGGCTGAGGTTGCGGCATACCGCGGTCAAGCGGGCACTGCTCGATCAGGGCCTCGTCTCCGGCATCGGCAACATCTACGCGGACGAGGCGCTGTGGCGCGCCGCGGTTCACGGAGAGCGCCAGGCCGCGGCGCTCTCGAAGCCGGCGCTCGGGCGGCTGATCGGGCACGCGCGCGACGTGATGCTCGAGGCTCTGGGACAGGGCGGCACGAGCTTCGACGCGCTGTACGTCAACGTCAACGGTGCCAGCGGGTTCTTCGACCGGTCCCTGAACGCCTACGGCCGCGAGGGACGTCCGTGCCCGCGGTGCGGCACTCCCATCCGGCGCGAGGCGTTCATGAACCGCTCGTCGTTCTCCTGCCCTCGATGTCAGCCGCGGCCCAGAGGCCCGGTTATCGTGCTCCGGTGACGAACTCCGGGCTTTCCCCGCTGACGATGCCCGACTCGCCCGAGGGGTGGGGTGACTGGCTCGGCGAACGATGCACGGCCCAGCTGGCGATGGCGCGTGCTCAGGTCGGCGCCATCAAGGAGGCACCGCCCACCGACGCCTTGGGGCTGTTGACCGCCTGGAACGAGGTGTCGATCGCCCTGCACAACGCCATGTCCGCCGCCTCCCTGTTCAGCCAGGTTCACCCGGAGGAGACGGTGCGCTCGCTGGCCGAGTCCGCCGAGCAGGAGGGCAACCAGCTCTCGACCGACCTCGGCCTGGATCGCGACCTCTTCGAGATCTTCGCCGCCGCCGACGCCGAGGGCCTGGACGACCCCGCGGCAAGGGTCCTGCGCCTGACCATGCGTGACTTCCGCCGGGCTGGGGTGGACCAGGACGCGCCGACCCGTGCGCGGCTGCGAGAGCTCGGGGACGCCGAGCTGGTCGCCGACCAGAAGTTCGGCAAGAACATCCGTGACGACGTCCGCAGCATCTCGGTGACCCGGGCCCAGCTGGCCGGCCTGCCCCAGGACTACGTCGACGCCCACCCCGTCGGCGCCGATGGCCGGGTCACGATCACCACCGACTATCCCGACGTCATCCCGTTCCTGACCTTCGCCCTGGACGCTGATGCCCGACGCGCCCTGGTCGTGGAGTTCCTCAACCGCGCCTGGCCGGACAACGACGCGGTGCTGCAGGAGCTGCTGGCGCTGCGGAGCGAGCATGCCAAGATCCTGGGCTTCGGCTCCTGGGCCGACTTCGACGCAGAGGTCAAGATGATCGGCCGTGGTGCGGCGATCGGGGAGTTCATCGACCAGATCGCCGCAGCCGCTGAGGAGCCCGCTCGACGGGACCTCAGGGTGCTGTTGGCGCGGCTGCAGGCCGACCGCCCCGAGGCCAAGGTGGTGGATCGGGCCGACTCGACGTTCTACAAGGAGGTCGTCCGTCGTGAGCGCTTCGACGTCGATGCCCAACAGGTGCGAAGGTACTTCGAGTTCAGCAAGGTGCGACAGGGACTTCTGGACGTCACCGGCAGGCTTTTCGGGCTGGGCTACACCAGGGTGGAGGACGCCGCTACCTGGCACGAGGACGTTGCCGTGTATGACGTTCAGCTCGACGGCGAATCCCTGGGACGGATCTACCTCGACCTGCACCCGCGCGAGGGCAAGTACAAGCACGCCGCGCAGTTCGACCTGGTCGCCGGAATCCGCGACCGGGCGCTGCCCGAGGGCGTGCTCGTGTGCAACTTCGGGCGGGGGTTGATGGAGCACTCCGACGTCGTGACGCTCTTCCACGAGTTCGGGCACCTGGTCCATCACCTGCTCGCCGGGCGCCATCAGTGGGCGAGGTTCTCGGGGGTGGCAACCGAGTGGGACTTCGTCGAGGCTCCGTCGCAGCTGCTCGAGGAATGGGCCTGGGACGCGGACGTGCTACGCACGTTTGCCACCAACGAGGTCGGCGAGCCCATCCCCGAGGCACTGGTCGCCAAGATGCGCTCCGGCGAGGACTTCGGCAAGGGGTGCTTCGCCCGGACCCAGCTGTTCTATGCGGCACTGTCCTACCGCCTGCACCAGGAGCCGGTGGAGGACATCACCAACCTCGCGCGGCAGACCCAGTCGGCCTACGACCTCTTCACGGAGGTCGAGGGCACACACTTCCACGCGTCATTCGGCCACCTGGCCGGCTACTCGTCCGCTTACTACACCTACATGTGGAGCCTTGTCATCGCCAAGGACCTCTTCTCGGCGTTCGACCGCGACGACCTGTTCGCACCGGAGACCGCCCGACGCTATCGGGACACGGTCCTGGCCGCTGGCGGGAGCAGCGACGCGGCCGAGCTCGTGGCCGGCTTCCTGGGGCGTCCCTACGACATCGGGGCCTTCAGCACCTGGCTGCGGCAGGCGCCGGGCGGCTACGCCTCGGCCGGGTAGCGCACACCCAGGTCGGCGCGGGCCCGGTCGATCAGCTCGAGGACGGCGATCGAGTCGGCATGCGGAGCCAGGGGACTCTCCACCAGTCCGCCGCGAAGGCACCGTTCAACCTCCTCGATCTGTGGGCCGTATGTCGTGCCCGCCCCTTCGATCCGGGACTCCCCAAGGCTCGTGGTGACCACGAGCCGCTCCGGGTTGATGAACCACGGCTCGAGCGAGATCGAGCCTTCGGTTCCGGCGATCGTGGCTCGCCCGGGCGTCGACGCCGTCGTGGCGCAACGCAGCTGGGCGGTGGCCCCCGATGCGTAGCCCCACTGCAGCGCGACGATGGCGTCGGAGCCGGTGGGGGAGAGCGTGCCGAACACCTGCTGGGTGTCCGGTGGGCCGAGGAAGAGCCACGCGAGGTGGAGCGGGTAGACGCCGAGGTCGAGCAGGGCTCCGCCACCGTTGGCCAGGTCGAAGAGGCGGTGAGAGGGGTCGAAGGGGAACTCCATCGAGAAGTCGGCGTGGATCGCCACGACATCGCCGATGACGCCCCGGGCCACCAGGTCCCTGGCCCTGAGGACCAGCGGGTTGACGCGCATCCACACCGCCTCCATGGCGAAGACCCCCTTCTTCCGGGCCGTGGTGAGCACCTCACGGGCGTGGACGGCGTTGAGGGTCACGGGCTTCTCGATCAGCACGTGCTTGCCGGCCTCAGCTGCCATCAACGCCTGCTCGCGATGGAACGGGTGGGTGGTGGCGACATAGATGATGTCGACGTCGGGATCCTCGACCACCGCCCGGTAGTCGCCGTGGCTGCGCGTTGCGCCGAAACGCGCGGCGAAGTCGGCCGCCCGGCCGGCGTCGCGGGCAGCGACGGCATACAGCCTGTTGTTGCCGTGACCGAGGTCACTGGCCATCGAGGCGGCGATGCCCCCCGCGCCAAGGAACCCCCATCGGATGGGACGGTCGGCTGTGATCTGGGACACATATCGAGCATAGGGCCCGACGAGGGCGCAGCCGTGCATGCTCCGGGCGGGGTCTTGGGCCCATGACTATCCGGAATCTGGAAAATGTGACTAGTCAGTTTGCGTTGACCCGCCGCCATGGCAATGAGACTCTGGGAGAACCCCCCCGGACGGTGACGCTCAGGGGAACCCGCAGTGTGTTGTCCATCGCCCTTCGCACGCGCGAAGGAACCCGTCGGAGTTGGTATGGCCAAGGCAATTTTGGGTCAGCGTGTCTATCGGGACGATCGTCTCGTCCTGGAGGCCGCTCGGCTGAGGTCGCGGGTGCGCGACCTCGAGATCGTTATCCAGGAACTTCAGAACGACAACGACCGGCTGCGCGAGGACCAGCGCTACCGGGTTGGGGCGGTCCGCGAACCCGTCCACTGAGCCCAGGGGGCCAAGCTCCCCAAGGTTCGCGCTCCTCGCCGGTACAGTGAGGCCGTTGATCGCCGCCCCAGAGGAGCCCATCGCTCGTGTATGTCAAGAGCCTGACCCTGCGTGGCTTCAAGTCATTTGCGTCGGCAACCTCGCTGCGACTTGAGCCGGGCATCACCTGCATCGTCGGCCCGAACGGCTCCGGCAAGTCCAACGTCGTCGACGCCCTCGCCTGGGTGATGGGTGAGCAGGGTGCCAAGAGCCTGCGCGGCGGCAAGATGGAGGACGTCATCTTCGCCGGGACATCGGCGCGAGCTCCGTTGGGGCGGGCCGAGGTCTCGCTGACCATCGACAACACCGATGGCGCGCTACCGATCGACTACGCCGAGGTCACCATCGGGCGGACGATGTTCCGCAACGGCGGCTCCGAGTACGCCATCAACGGCACGCCCTGCCGACTCCTGGACATCCAGGAGCTGCTGGCCGACTCGGGCATCGGCCACGAGATGCATGTCATCGTCGGCCAGGGCCAGCTCGACGCGGTCCTGCGTGCCACACCTGAGGAGCGCCGCGGCTTCATCGAGGAGGCTGCCGGCGTCCTGAAGCACCGCAAGCGCAAGGAGCGCGCGCTTCGCAAGATGGAGGCGATGGAGGCCAACCTCACCAGGGTCAACGACCTCACCGGTGAGATCCGCCGTCAGCTCGGGCCGCTGGGTCGCCAGGCGGAGGCAGCGCGCAAGGCCGCCACGATCCAGGCGGAGGCACGCGATGCACGGCTCCGTCTGCTTGCCGACGATCTGAGCCAGCTGACCAGCACCCTGGAGCAGGAGGTTGCCGACGAGACCGCACTGGTCCTTCGCCGGACCGAGGTCGAGGAGGCCTTGTCCGCGGTTCGTGCGCGCCTGGCCGCCCTTGAGCTCGAGGCGCTGGAGACTTCGCCCCTGCTGACTCGCTCGCAAGAACGCTGGTTCGCGCTGTCCTCGCTGCGCGAACGTCTCATCGCGACGGGGTCGCTGGCAGCCGAACGCGTCCGGCTGCTCTCGGAGGACGACAGTGAGGCCGCGGACAACAGGTCTCCCGATCCCGATCAGCTGCGCACCCAGGCCGCTTCGGTCCGGCTTCAGGAGCAGGCGCTGATCGCCGACACGAGACAGGCCGAAGAGACGCTGGGCGCGGCGGTCGCCCGCCGCACCGAGATCGAGATCGCGTATGCCGCCGAGACCGCTCGCCTCACCCGTCTCGCGCGGGCCGCGGCAGATCGACGCGAGGGGCTGGCCAAGCTGGCCGGTCAGGTCGGTGCACGGCGCAGCCGGATCGAGGCTGGGGAGGCCGAGATCGGGCGGCTCCAGCAGGCTGCCGAACAGAGCAGGGCCCGCGCGGCAGCGGCCGAGAAGGAGTTCGCTGCCCTTGACGCCTCCGTCGCGGAGCACGAAGAGGGCGAACACGGTCTGGACACGAAGTACGAGCAGGCGGCGGAGAGCCTGGAGCTGGCCGAAGCAGATGTGTCGCGGTGGCGCGAGGAAGAGCGGCTGGCCGACCGCGACCGCTCCAGCGCCGGTGCGCGCCTCGACGCGCTCGAGCTCAACCTGCGACGCAAGGATGGCGCTGCCGCACTGCTTGCGGCCGGTGACGAGGTTGATGGGGTGCTCGGGTCGGTGGCCGCCCTGCTGCAGGTCACAACGGGTCGCGAGGCCAGCGTCGCTGCCGCCCTCGGATGGGCAGCCGATGCCTTGGCCGTCAGCACTGTGCAGGCGGCACGACACGCCATCACGACACTGCGCGACCAGGACGCCGGCCGGGCCGGCCTGCTCGTGGCCGCCACCGCAGCCACGGTCGACGTCGCCGGCCTGCCCGGGCTGACCGGCGGCGCGGTCTGGGCTCGTGACGTGGTCACCTGTCCGGACAGTGTGCGCCCGGCGGTCGAACAGCTCCTGGACCGAATCGCCCTGGTCCCGGACTCCTCCTCTGCCGTGGAGCTGGTCGAGCGCGGTGAGGGCATCACGGCAGTCACCCCCGAAGGCGATGTCTTCGCCCCGGGCTATGTCCGGGGCGGCAGCGCGTCGGTACCCAGCCTGATCGAGGTGCAGGCGGCTGTCGACGAGACGCGGGCCAAGGTCCAGGCCGCGGTTCGCCGCGGTGAGCAGGCCAAGTCGGCCCTCGCGACCGCCGCCGATCGCGTGGGCGCAGCCAAGGTGGCGCTGGAGGCCGCGCTCGAGCGCCTGCACGAGTCTGACGCCCGGATGGCTGCTGTGGTTGAGCGGCTGGGCCAGCTCGGTGGCACGGTCCGGGCCGGGCGCGCCGAGTCCGAGCGGATCGAACGAGCCATCGCCGCGGTCGAGACCGCCCTGGAAAGTGACCGGGCCGAGCATCTGGCCCTGCGCGAACGACTCGAGGACGCGAGCGCCGAGCCGGGCGAGCAGGATCCGACGACCGACGAACGCGACCGGCTGGAGCGCGGTGCGGCCGAAGCCCGGACGGTGGAGACCGAGCTGCGACTCACCCTTCGAACCCGCGAGGAGCGGGCCCGCGCGATACGGGGTCGCGCCGAGTCGCTGGAGGAGGCGGCTCGTTCCGAGCTGGCTGCACTCGAGCGGGCGGTGGCACGACGGGAGCGTCGTCGGCGCGAGGCAACGGTGGCACAGGCGGTCGGAGGCGGCGCGGCATACGCGGTGCAGAGGGTGACACGCGCCCTGCAGCAGGCGACGGTCGAGCGGGCGGGAGCCGAGCACCGGCGCACCGAGGGTGACTCCGCGCTGACCCTCGTGCGCC